>NZ_JBPETA010000254.1:0-3579 GCF_051710365.1 Symbiopectobacterium sp.
TCTGAGTAGTGGAGCGGTCGTCCACGCCGTTCAGTAGTCGTTTTTTCCGTCCATGCAGCAATGGCTGATTCATCTAGCCATACGGTTAGAGAACCGCGCTGCTTGAGGGCCTTGTTATAGGAGGGCAAGTTAGTGATTTTAAAATTTTGTTTTGCCATGGAGACCTGATTTTGAAACAACTATGGTGATCTGTTCCGATGATTACCCAAACTTTCTATTTATTCAACAAAGCCATCGGCCGATTAACGCAGCCATGGTGAACACATCGCCCCAGTCAGCGGGGATAGTGTCGATGATATCGTGCGGCTAACCTCTCTCTGTGCGTTAGTTTGTGCATTTGCCCAGCAAAATATGGGCACCCCGCTGGAAATATCAATCCTTATCACAGATTCATCACCTGCTCAGGCTACACGCTAAATTCGCACCCTGCCGCCACCGATAACTTAACAAATGACAATAAAAGACCTGCCACATCGGTCAATCAACACCGTCACGCAAGGGGCATCTCCATGGGATTATTCAACAACGCAGTGAAAAACATTAAAATTTCGCACAAGCTCTATTTAGGCTTCGGCGTGGTATTGCTGTTAGTAGTGTTGGCTTCTTCGCTTAGCGCCATGCGCTTTCATGATATTCGAATCATCTATGAAAAAACCAATCTGATTTACAACATCAACATCGAAGTCTTTCAGGCAAAAATCAATCGACTCAAGTATTTTTATACCCCCGATGATGCCACCCAGACCGTGCTGAGCAATTTCATAAAACATGCCGCCGAACTGACGCAAAGCGCGCATTCGCTGCCCTGGCGCCCTGAAGAGCAGAACGATCTGCAAGCGCTGGAACGTATCCTAGCTGATTTCCAACAGGCCATAAAAGAGATGACCCTGGCGTCTCAGAATACCGTGGCGTTAAAAAAACAGATTGCCGAACTGGACGGTCAGGACGCCATTCAGCGTTTTCGCGACGGCATTGCCGCGCAGCCATTGGTGCTGTCAGAGTACCAACGGGCAGATGATATCGCCTACCTGAGCGCGGCACTCAAGCAGTTAGCCAGCGTGCTGTATCAAAGCGACACCGACGATGCGGCAAAGGCACTGGATACCCGTTATCAGGCCGCACAGCACGCTTATCAGGCGGTGCTGCCGACGCTTCCCGCAGAGACACATGGACAGCTCGATGAGCTTTGGCGCTATATGCAGCGCTACGTTGCGCTGCATCAGGAGCACCACAGCGCAATGGCGACGTTGAAGAAAACCGAAAACGCGGTAAAAGTGGGTGGAGACAAAAGCAGTGCGGTGATTAAATCGCTGATTGCCTCTATCAAAGATCAAAACGACCGACTGGCCTACGGTTCTGCCTATATCACGCTGGTGATAGGCGCGATTGCCATGCTGATCGGTATGTTGATCACCTTTTACATCGTGCGCCAGATTTCACGCCCGGTGCAACGCAACCTGGCGCTGGCGGAACGGATCGCCAGCGGTGATTTGACCGCCACCATCCAGTCCGACAGCAATGATGAACTGGGCAGACTCACGGCAGCCATGGCGCAAATGAATAACCGATTACATCACGTGATTGTCGATGTGCGAGACAGCGTTGGCCGGGTGTCATCTTCTGCGGCAGAGATTGCCGCAGGCAATAGCGATCTGGCTTCGCGCACCGAGCAACAATCGGCCGCTGTGGTCGAAACCGCCGCCAGCATGGAACAATTGACCTCAACGGTAAAAAACAACACCGATAACGCGCGGCATGCCAGTCAAATAGCGTCCGAAGCCGCGCAAAATGCACAGAAAGGCGGAGAGGTGGTGCGCAACGTCGTCACTACCATGGATGATATCGCCGCCAGTGCCAAAAAGATTGCCGATATTACGACTGTGATTAACGGCATCGCGTTCCAGACCAATATTCTGGCGCTTAACGCCGCGGTCGAAGCGGCACGCGCCGGTGAGCAAGGACGCGGCTTTGCCGTAGTTGCGGGTGAAGTGCGAGCCCTCTCGCAACGGAGCTCTCAGGCCGCCAAGGATATTGCCGCGTTAATCAATGAATCCGTGGAGCGCACCGGCGTGGGCAGTAAGTTGGTGGCGGAGGCCGGACAATCCATGGAGAGCATCGTCAATTCGGTCGCTCGGGTAAACGACATCATGGAAGAGATTTCGTCCGCCTCGGAAGAGCAGAGCCGCGGCATTGAACAGATCTCACGCGCCATTACGGAACTGGACAGCACCACGCAGCAAAATGCCACGCTGGTTAGCGCGTCGTCCTCCAGTGCTAACACGTTGGAAGAACAAGCTATTGTGTTGGCGCAACTGATGGCAACCTTCCGGCTTGGCGATACTGAAACGGCGCCACCGTCGCGGCTGGCGCGTCCGGCAACCCAGGCTCTGCCAGCAAAAGCGCCGGTTGCAGGCAATGAGCAGGATTGGACGCACTTCTGACGCTGACGTGACTGCCGCGGGTAAACACCGCGGCAGTCAACAGCGGCATGATGTAATCACTTACCAGGGCATAGTCATGGGGTCGGGATATTGGTACTCAAACCCCAGTTCACGGCAGATACGCTGACCGTCAATGATCCGCCCGCCTTGCTCACTCTCGGCGTTGAATTGCGGAGGCACAACGCCGAGACGATGCGCCTGTTCAATGTAAAACGCACGCTTGCTGGGATGCTGTGGCGCGCAGAGATTATAGCGATGGCCACCCGCAGTCAGTTGTAACAACAGCTCAATCGCAGCAATCACGTCATCGCGATGCACCAGATTCACGCCGACATCCCCATCGGGAAGATTGGTTTTCCCCGATAAAAAGCGTCCGGGGTGTCGATTGGGTCCCACCAGTCCAGCCAATCGCAGAATATCCACTGAGGTATTGTGCAAGGCGTGCAACCATTGCTCTAACTGTACCAGAACATATCCCGCTGCCGTTTCCGGATGCAGCGCAGATGACTCACGCATCGTCCCCGCGCCTTTTCCATACACTGAGGTCGAACTGGTAAACAGGATGCGCGGAACGCCGTGCACCAACGCGCTGTTCACCAATTGTTGAACGGCCAGCAGATAGTTCTCTCCCCCCTGCGCCGTGCGGCTGGCAGGGAGCGTGACCACTAAAGCATCGACATTCAATACGCTGTCGAGATCGTCGGTATCACACACTAACTCAGGCGTTAAGTGCAACGCATAGCAGGCAATCCCACTCATGCGCGCCGCTTCCACACCGTCAGCCGTGGTTTTCGTCCCCGTTACCCGGTAGCCACGCGCATTGAGCGCTAACGCTAACGGCATGCCTAGCCACCCTAAATCCTACGATTGACACCTTTTTCATCGACATCACTCCCGGCTGTCTGAGGTTACCTTCTATTCTACCCTCGAATTACCGCCTCGTATCCGACAAGACGACTTTTCGCTTCATCTGCCCACGGCGCGACCAGGAAAAGGCATCGTTGCGTAAAACCCTAAATAACTGTTCCGAATAGTAGATCACCTGAAGGGAACTCAGTCCGAGTTGAGCGATCTGATCAATCGATAAAGATCCCAAATCATCAACCGGACTGAGCGATGTCGAGCATAGCACCGATAC
>NZ_JBPETA010000255.1:0-3540 GCF_051710365.1 Symbiopectobacterium sp.
GACACAGCCTAGCCATACGGTTAGAGAACCGCGCTGCTTGAGGGCCTTGTTATAGGAGGGCCAGTTAGTGATTTTAAAATTTTGTTTTGCCATGGAGACCTGATTTTGAAACAACTATGGTGATCTGTTCCGATGATTACCCAAACTTTCTATTTATTCAACAAAGCCCGTAGTGGGGTATCCTGGCCCCATCAGCTGATGACGTCAGAATAACAGATCGAAACCGGTAATAATTTTTTGTTCAAAAAAATTGACTTACCACAGCAAATCACTTAGCTATTCATTATCGAGTGGTGGCGCTATTCTTATCCCCATCGAAAGCACTTCGCTTTCTACCTAACCACAGAGATAAGGATTAGCATCATGAAAATCATCAAAACTTTTGCAGCAGTACTGGCCCTGACTTCTCTCTCTTTCGGCACCTTCGCCGCAGAGCAGATAGGTACCGTTTCCGTGAGTGGCGCTAAAACGCTGAGCGGTTTTGAATCGCAAGTTGCCGCTAAAGCACAGGCAGCAGGTGCATCTTCTTACCGTATCGTTTCTGCTACCGGTGATAACCAACTGCGCGGCACGGCAGTTCTGTATAAATAAGTGAAGTCGAGCAAATGTTACAAGGGGAGCCAATGGCTCCCTTTGCTTTTTAACGTTTTTTAAATGCGGCGGCCAGTGCATCGCTCATGGCGCTATTGCCTGCTGAGCTCTGCGGCTGTTTTGCACGCGGTGCATGATGAGCTGGGCGAGATCCGGTGTTGCGTTGGGCTCCGCTGGCGCTACGGCGTGACGGGGTGTCACCCGGTTGTTCATCGAGGCGCATGGTCAGCGCGATACGCTTACGTTGCAGATCGACTTCCAGCACCTTGACCTTCACAATATCACCGGCTTTCACCACCTTGTGCGGATCGTCGACATAGCGATCGGACAGCGACGAAATGTGCACCAAGCCATCCTGATGTACGCCAATATCCACGAAAGCGCCAAAGTTGGTGACGTTGGTGACCGCACCTTCGAGCACCATACCCGGCAGCAGATCGTTGAGCGTTTCCACCCCTTCGGCGAACGCAGCGGTTTTAAACTCCGGTCGAGGATCGCGCCCAGGTTTTTCCAACTCTTTCACGATGTCTGTCACCGTGGGTAAGCCGAAGCGAGTGTCAGTGAAATCCACCGCCTTGAGTTTGCGCAGGGCGGCGGAGTTACCCATCAAATCGCGCAGTGTCTGGCGTGTGGCTTCCAGAATGCGTTCGACCACCGGGTAGGCTTCTGGGTGAACCGTCGAGGCATCCAGTGGGTTATCGCCGTGGTTGATACGCAGGAATCCGGCGCACTGTTCGAAGGCTTTTGGCCCCAGGCGACTGACCTTGAGCAACTGCTGACGGTTGTCAAAGCGTCCGTTTTCGTCACGCCAATTGACAATATTCTGCGCCATCATTTTGCTGAGCCCAGCAACACGCGTCAGCAGCGCCACTGATGCTGTATTCAGATCGACGCCCACGGCGTTAACGCAGTCTTCCACCACCGCATCAAGCTTTTTCGCCAGTTGCACCTGGCTCACATCGTGCTGGTATTGGCCGACACCGATGGATTTGGGATCGATCTTCACCAACTCTGCCAGAGGGTCCTGCAATCTACGCGCAATAGAAACCGCACCGCGCAGGGAAACATCCAGACTGGGGAATTCCAGCGCCGCCAGCTCTGATGCAGAATACACCGAAGCACCAGCCTCACTGACAATCACCTTCTGGGCATTGATTGCCGGGAACTGTTTTTGTGTATCGAGGAAGAAACGTTCTGTTTCACGTGATGCGGTGCCGTTGCCAATCGCCACGAGTTCTACCTGATGCTTAACGCACAGTGCCGCGATGATCGGGGCCGCCTTGGCAGCCTGTCCGGTATGTGGGTAAATCGTATCCGTGGCAACCAGTTTTCCGGTTGCATCTACCACCGCGACTTTCACGCCCGTGCGCAAACCCGGATCGAGCCCCATGGTGGCGCGCATTCCGGCAGGCGCGGCCATCAGCAGATCGTGCAGGTTGCGTGCAAACACATTGATGGCTTCTTCTTCGGCCTTTTCACGCACGGTGCCCATCAGCTCGGTTTCCAGATGCAACAGTACCTTGATACGCCAGGTCCAGTTGATCACCGCACGACGCCAACTGTCGGCAGGAGCGTTGTTAAGCTGCAAATTCAGGTGTGAAAGGATGATCTGTTCACCCTGGCTTTCGCGCGGCGGCTCGTCAAACTGTGGGTCGGCGTTCAGGGCGAGTTGCAGTACTCCTTCGTTGCGGCCGCGAAACATCGCCAGTGCACGGTGTGATGGCACGCTGGCGATCGGTTCTTGATGGGCAAAGTAGTCGCGGAACTTCGCGCCTTCATCTTCTTTGCCTTCAACCACGCGTGCGACCAGATGGGCATTTTTCCACAAATAGTCACGCACCTTGGCAAGCAAGATGGCATCTTCTGCGAAACGCTCCATCAGAATGTAGCGCGCACCGTCCAGCGCGGCTTTGACATCGGCAACGCCTTTGTCTTCGGCGACATAGGCCAGTGCCGCCTCTTCAGGCACCTGGCTCGGGTCTTGCCACAGGCTGTCTGCCAGCGGTTCCAGCCCGGCTTCGATGGCAATTTGTCCACAAGTACGGCGTTTGGGCTTGTACGGCAGATAGAGATCTTCCAGCTCTGTCTTACTCAGGGTGCCGTTAATCGCCAAAGCCAGCGGCGGTGTTAATTTTCCTTGCTCTTCGATCGATTTCAGAATGGTCTGACGCCGTTCTTCCAGTTCGCGCAAGTAACCGAGGCGGGTTTCCAACTGGCGCAGTTGGGTATCATCCAACCCGCCAGTCACTTCTTTACGGTAACGAGCGATGAACGGTACGGTGTTCCCTTCGTCCAGCAGGCGGACTGCGGCGTCAATCTGCTCCTTTCGCGCCTGCAATTCGCTGGCGATAATCTGGCTCAATGCATCATTCATAATCGGAATTCAATCATCATCAAGGGGTGAGTTAACTAATCGGGGACAGTTATACGGATTGCGTAGCAAAAATGCCAGTCGGCATTATGACCTCTCAGAAAATTTACCTATGTCAATTTTTCAGCGAATTGTTCGAATTTGAAGCCTTTTTTCGCGTATTAAGGAAAGGTGCGGTACGGAGTGTGCTCTGGCTGTGTTACGGTAATGCGGCACAGATTCGCGTTATGGGGTGTCATGTTGGTGAAAGGCGCATTCGGACGGGAGAAAGAATAATGACAGTCAAGAAATCCATCCTGACGATGGAAGGAAAAAAGAACATTGCACTTAATGTGCGTGCGGGCGTGTTGGGCAAAGAGGCCGTAGACATTCGTCCGTTAGGTGCGCAGGGGCTGTGTAGCTACGATCCGGGGTTTAATAACACGGCCGGGTGTGAATCCGCCATCACCTATATTGTATTAGTCGCGACTTGATCTGACACTGGACCTTGCAAGGTTGAGAGTTACCGGTTTTGATATGGGTGTCCAATCCTTATACAAAACACGAGGTAACTCTCATGATTCATACTAACAATCCCA
>NZ_JBPETA010000256.1:0-3494 GCF_051710365.1 Symbiopectobacterium sp.
AAGGTTACGGATGGTAACGTGGGGAGTACTCATGCTGATTGGTCTGCAAAAAGCAGTAATAAATTCAGAACTTCAGAATACCGTCAAGTCCCGAAAAAAGAAAAATCAGGTGCGGAATGACGGATATGCAACTCTATGCGAAAAAATTCGCCGCGCTACATGTCACTGGATTGTGGTGAATCAGCTTCTTCCTGGTGGCGCTGTCCGGGATTGCGCTGTTTTTCCCCACGCTGCAATGGCTGACGCAGACCTTCGGTACGCCGCAGATGGGACGCATCATGCACCCGTTCTTCGGCATTCTGATCGTGGTTTGTCTGGTGCCGATGTTCTTCCGTTTTGTGAGCCACAATATTCCGAAGCGCCGTGACCTTCCCTAGTTCCTGTATATCGTTGAGGTTCTGAAAGGCAATGAACATAACGTCGCGGATGTGGGCAAATACAACCCAGGCCAGAAAATGATGTTCTGGAGCATCATGGGGTTGACTCTGTTGTTGCTGATTACCGGCATCATCATGTGGCGGCCTTACTTTGCTCATCTGTTCCCGATCGATATCGTACGTTACGCCATTCTGGTTCACGCGGCGGCAGCTATCGTGTTGATCCACGCCATCCTGATTCATATGTACATGGCGTTCTGGGTACGTGGTTCCATCAAGGGCATGATCGAAGGCAAAGTTTCTGCCAAGTGGGCGCGTAAGCACCACCCGCGTTGGGCGCGTCAGGTGCTTAACGAAGAAGAAGAGAAAAAGTAAATCTCAATCTCGTCGTTCCCGCGCAAGCGGGAACCTCTTTTATCAGGCCTGTCATTCCCGCGCCTTCTCACGTCATTCCCGCGCAGGCGGGAATCTCTTACAGACGAAACGCATTACTTCTGCCAGAGGTCCCCGGCCTTCGCCGGGGATGACGAAAAATGAAGCCACGATTCCTGCACGACTCAATCAAGCGCCAACACACTCACCCACATCGGCCCCTGCCCTACCGCATAGCGCGCCAATGGTTGCAGCTTTCCACTTTCCTGATCGATGCGATACACCTCAATGTGCTGGGACTTCTGTCCAGCAGAAATCACAAACTCACCCCGGTGATCGATGTTGAAACCGCGCGGTTGCATCTCCGTTGGTTGATGTCCCACCAGCGTCAAGGTACTGCCATCTTCGGACACCTGGAAAATACTTAACAGGCTGGCGGTACGATCGCTGCAATAAAGGAAACGACCATCTGGCGTCAAATGAATATCCGCAGCCCAGCGGGTATCCGCAAAGCCCTGCGGCATGGCATCCAGCGACTGCACAGTGCGCGCTGTGCCCGCCATCGAGTGCAACTCAATCACGTCAACCGTACTGTTCAACTCATTCACACAGTAGGCAAAACGCTGATTGGGGTGAAAATCCATATGCCGTGGGCCTGCGCCATCCACTGCATGGAGGTCTGCTTGCGCCGCAACGGACAGCTCACCCTCAGCAGAAACGTCATACAAACGAATGCGATCTTCTTTCAAACACGGTGCCCACAGCACTCGGTTTTGAGGGTCGATATTACTCGAGTGGCAGCCTGACAGCCCATCCAGTTGTTGAATCGGCTCCCCCACAATGCCTTCGGCATCAATCGGGCTGACGCTCAACGTTTCTCCGCTATAGGATGCGCTAAACAGGAAACGCCCTTGGCGGTCAGTGGACAAATGTGTCGGACTTCCCGGCAACGAGGCAGAACCAACCTGCGTCAGCAAACCTTGTTCATCGATACGGTAACTGATGGCCGAGAACGTCGGGCGTACCCCAACGTAAAGATGCTGTTTGTTGGGTGCTATCACCGTCGGCTGCACCTGACCCGGCGCATCGACAACCTGTAACAACGTGAGCTGCCCCGAAGACGCCAACTGCCAGACGTGAATCTGCTGGCTTTCCGGACTGGCGATATAGACCACTTGCTGCATGCTTTTCTCCTTGGTTTGTCGCATTTTGCGCCATGCCACTTAGGGGTGTAACATTATGGGCATTAACGCAATTCTAGACTCTCTTAATAGGACCGCTATGACGTATCGTATCATTGCTCTTGATTTGGATGGCACATTGCTGGACAAACAAAAGAAAATTTTACCGGAGTCCCTCACTGCACTGGCGCTAGCGCGCCAACAGGGTGTCAAAGTGGTGATCGCCACGGGGCGGCACCATTCCGCGATTCATCCGTTCTATCAGGCGCTGGATCTGGATACACCGGCGATTTGCTGCAATGGCACCTATCTGTACGATTATCAGAATAAACAGACATCGCAGGTCAATCCATTGACAGCGACACAGGCTAAAAGCGTGCTGACCTTGTTAGGCGAATATGGCATTCACGGTCTGATGTACGCCGATGACGGCATGCTGTATCAAGAACCCACCGGCCATGTGATTCGCACTCAGGCATGGGATGAACCCCTGCCTCCACACCAGCGCCCCGCCTTCCTTCACGTTGACAACCTGCTGAACGCAGCCGATCGGGTGCAAAATATCTGGAAATTTGCCCTTTCGCATTCGGATACGCAAGCATTAGACAACTTTGCCAATCGGGTCATGGACGAGTTTGGCCTGACCTGCGAGTGGTCCTGGCAGGATCAGGTTGACGTTGCCCAAAGCGGGAATAATAAAGGCAAGCTGCTGCGTGAGTGGGTCACGTCTCAGGGCTATGACATGAGCGAGGTGTTGGCCTTTGGCGATAACTTCAATGACATCAGTATGCTCGAAGCCGCAGGACTCGGCGTTGCCATGGGCAACAGTGATGACGCCGTTAAAGCGCACGCCGATCTGGTTATCGGACACAATGAAGAACCGGCTATTGCGCAGTTAATCCGCCAGCGCGTGTTGCAATAGTGTCATCCTCAGCCACGTTCTTAGTCATCCTCGGCGCAAGCAGGGGATCTCTGGCAGAATAAACGCGTTTCGTCTGTAAGAGATTCCCACCTGCGCGGGAATGACGTGAGAAGGCGTGGGCGTGGGGATGACGTGAGGGGTCGTGGGAATGACTTGGAAAGGACAAGGATAACGTGCATGGCACATACAGAAAGCCCTACGCCGTAATCGACACGCTTTTGATCTGCGCATACAGCCACATATCCGCACGCAGTCTCAGATCATCGCGCGCCCAAGGTGAAATCCGCGCCCAGAGGATTTGTCCCCCCACCGACAGCTTCACGTCGACCTGTTCATCGACATCAATGCATTCCAACACCTTAGCGGGCAACACGTTACGAATACTGCTCGCCGTTGGCGGTTGCAACACCAAAGAGACATCGACCGCGTTGACACGAATACGCAGCGGCGTTTTCAACGGCATGGAAACCCGATTCACCCACAGTCGTTGCTCGCCCAGCGACAGTGCAGTCATGTGTACTAGGCTGTGTCCCTTAATTGCGTAACCGGTGGTAAAACACGCGGATGCAGCCCAGTTTCACCATTGCTAGATAGTTTCTTGCCGTTTTTTCATAACGTGTGGCGATCCGTCGATATTCCTTT
>NZ_JBPETA010000257.1:0-3478 GCF_051710365.1 Symbiopectobacterium sp.
TTAAAGGAATATCGACGGATCGCCACACGTTATGAAAAAACGGCAAGAAACTATCTAGCAATGGTGAAACTGGGCTGCATCCGCGTGTTTTACCACCGGTTACGCAATTAAGGGACACAGCCTAGCAGAGCTGCGGGGCTGGTCGCGTATTGCTGGCGTTCAGGTGGAATACAGCCTGGTACAACGCACCGCAGAGCGAGAACTTCTACCCATGGCTGAAGCGCTGGGGCTGGCGATTACGCCGTGGTCACCGCTGGGAGGGGGGCTTCTGACGGGGAAATACCGCCAAAGCGCAGAAGGGAGACTGAAGGGGTTTGGCGGAAGATTGATACATGTCGAGCAGGATACCACCTTGCTGGATACGGTCTTTGCCATTGCACAGGAATTGAACGCGATCCCGGTGCAGGTTGCCATCGCCTGGCTGCGCTACAAAGCCGCTCGTGCCAGCACCAGCCTGATTCCTATTCTTGGTTCGCGCACACTGGCGCAATTGAACGACACGCTGCTGGCTTTGGATATCACGATGAGCGACGAGCAGGCCGCGCGGTTGGATGAGGCCAGTGCAATCGCTATGGGTACACCACACGAGCAGATTGCAGGTACGCGGCCTCGGGCGCAAGGCGGTGAGGGCGCTTACTATAACACTCCGTGGTCACCACGCGCCTGATCGGGTTATTGATGAAAGGCATCATCTATTGAGTCTTATTTTTCCATCACCTAAGATGATGCCTGACTGAAAAGGAGAACATCATGGCCCGTGTATCAAACAGCAGATGGCGCGTAATCGAGAGGAAATTATTCAGGTTTCCTCGCAGCTTTTTCGTGAACGCGGTCTGAATGGGGTCAGTGTGAACGATCTGATGGCGGCAGCGGGATTAACGCACGGTGGTTTTTATGGGCATTTTTCCTCTAAGGATGAACTGGCCGCGATTGCCAGCCGTAAGGCGCTTGATGACTCCGCCTCCCGCTGGCAGGAAATCAGGCATCAGTCACACCACCATGATGATCTTCGCACGTTGGTGGAGGCCTATCTTTCCACAACACACCGCGACGCGGCGAAGGATGGATGCCCAATAACCGCGCTAGCCAGCGATGTTGCCCGCGAGGGGGAAGCTAAACCGGTGCGCGACGTCTATTTTGATGGCGTTAAGGCAATGCTGGAAAGGTTGGCGTCTGTTTCCGATATCCGAGACGCTGAACAGCGCAGACAGCACGTGTTGGTGCAATTATCCCTGCTGTTGGGCGCGTTGACACTGGCGCGAGCCACTGCCGGAGATGCTTTGTCGGATGAGTTTCTTCTGTCGGCCAAAAACGCATTGATCGATGATGCGGTATAAACACATCTGAACCGATTCTGGTCAGATTGACGTTTGGGCAGAGACTGGCGTAGCATTCAATTACTTTTAGTAAGTATGAACACCCAGGTAAGCTTTTAATGATCACATTTCCTGTGCCACAAGCCGATATCGATCGGCAAACCCTCACCCTCTCGGAGAAACTCGATCGCGGTGATGTCTTGGCGGCAAACTGCCCTTCACGCGAGGTGCTTAAGCATCTCACCAGCCGTTGGGGTGTGTTGGTGATGATTGTGTTACTGCCGGGTACACAGCGCTTTAGCGCATTACGACGCAGCATTGAGGGCATCAGCGAGCGGATGCTGTCACAAACGCTGCAATGGCTGGAAGCCGATGGCATGGTGCATCGACACGTTTATAACACCGTTCCCCCTCACGTGGAGTACACCCTGACGCCCTTAGGGCGCGAAGCGGCGGAAAAGGTAAGCGATCTGGCTGATTGGATAGAAGTCAATTTACCGGCCATTTTGTAGGAACAGACGCCGCAGTCAGCGAAAAACCCGTTGGAATAGCCGGTCGTTTACACAAACAGTCCTGCCGAGAAGGCAGGACGAGTGACATCAGAGCGCTTTTAATGCCTCCGCCACCGACACGGACAGCGGCGTGGTAGGGCGGCCAATTAGCGCGGAGAGTTGATGTGACGCTTCATATAATCCACCTTGTGACGCACCCACATCCCACGATGCGATAGCGGCGGCGAACCCTTCCGGCAGGCCCGCGCCTTTTAGTGCAGCGGCGTAATCAGCTTCGGGAATATTTTTATAGGGAATCGGCTTGCCGCTTTGCTTGGTGACTTCAGCAGCCAGTTGCGCCAGTGTATAAGGTTCATCGCCGGCTAATTCATAGGTTTTCCCGCTGTGACCTTGCTGTGTAAGCACTACGACGGCGGCTTGCGCAAAATCTTCACGCGCGGCAGAGGCAATTTTCCCCTCTCCGGCGCTGCCATAGAAGGCTCCGTTAGCCAGCGCTGGAGCGATAGAACCGGTATAGTTTTCGGTGTACCAGCCATTGCGCAGGATAGTGTAATCAGTGCCGGACGCTTTCAGGGTTTTTTCCGTCTCAGCATGCTCTGGTGCCAGATTGAGCGGTGAAGTGTCCGCGTGCAACAAGCTGGTATACACAATGCGCTTTACGCCGCTCTTTTTCGCCGCAGCGATAACATTGGCGTGTTGTACCGCACGCTGGCCGATTTCATTACCAGAAATTAACAGCAGGGTTTCTATACCGGATAAGGCGGCTTCGAGCGTGGCTGGCTGCGTATAATCGGCCGCGCGAGCGGTGACACCCAGACTTTTGGCCTTTTCCGGACTGCGTACCAGCGCGACAATATTACTGCCCGCCGTTTTTTCTTTGAGTTTGGCGATAACTAACTGGCCTAGCTGGCCGGTGGCTCCTGTTGCGGCAATCGTCATGATCCTACTCCTTCGCCGGATGGCGTGATTGATGTGGAACTCACTATAAGGCCTTAAATAACTTTTAGTAAGTACTTACATAAATGTAAGTGCTACAATCCTGCTGACTCACCTGAGCGTGACTGATTGACTTATACCTGATATTGCATCCTGCCGGAGTCTGGTGGGAGTATAGTAGGTTCTTTGTATTTTTCTGCCCGCCGTGATTGCCGGGGCAAACCCACTGAAGTCTCGTTGTCTGTAACACGCAGATGTGGGTGTAAGGAGTATTATGATTGGTCCTCTGATTAACGGTTCCGCCATTATATTGGCGGCGTACTGGGTATTTCCCTGAGCCGTTTTATTCCCCAGCGCCTGCGCGATGGTCTTCCCCCTGCGTTTGCCATGATCTCCATTGCGATGGGGATAACCTTGGTTATCAAGGTGCACCAATTGCCGGAGGTCGCACTGGCGGTGGTGCTGGGGGTGGCATTGGGTGAACTGTTGCGATTGGAGCATGGTATACAACTTGGAGGCATCTGGATCCAACGGGTATTAAGCCGTGTTCTGCCGCCGCCACGGCACAAACTGCCGACGGACGTGTATACACCCGTCATTCCGCACCTACTTTAAGAATAAATTCGACGGTATCGCTCGCCGAGAACATCAACGATGGTCTTGTGAACAGAATTGAGGTTGGATACTTGTGGTGGTCTGTCACCAATACTGAAC
>NZ_JBPETA010000258.1:0-3436 GCF_051710365.1 Symbiopectobacterium sp.
CGATCATCGCCTGGCCATGTGAGACTTTGGCTTGGTGTTTTTTGGGCAATACCGCATCGATCATTTTTGCAATACTCAGTTCATCGCACAGTGCAGCGACGAGACCTAAGTGATCAAGGTTACGGAGGCTTTGTTGAATAATAGGTAATCATGCTGTTTTTCTATGCCAGTTTTGGTAGAAAATGCTTGTCATCTTAGGTGTACAGTTTTCTCATGAGGCCTAACTGCATGATTTTGCGTTGCGAGGATCCGTCGTTTCACTTGGCTGCCAGCATAAAATCTATTTATTCAACAAAGCCGGTTACGGATGGTAACGTGGGGAGTACTCATGCTGATTGGTCTGCAAAAAGCAGTAATAAATTCAGAACTTCAGAATACCGTCAAGTCCCGAAAAAAGAAAAATCAGGTGCGGAATGACGGATATTATCACTACAGTAAGTGATAACGCCCCTTTCCCTGTAATCAGGTTGATTGAAGGTCGTGATATGAGGTTTATTAAGTTGCATCATTCAATTCTCCGTTGGCTATCAAAATATTTTCGCTTCTCCCAATCTTCCCGACATTCTTTGCAACAGAAATTACCCTCGGTTGGCCCCTCGCAATTATAGCAGCGCCCGTTAACCGGTAATTCCTTCTCTCGATGATTGGTGATCAGGTGTTGGCGAGAGGTTTCTTCGTTTTGGCTGGCTATATCTACATTATCTGCCATAACTCTATTTTATGCTCCTCAATCGTTTAATAACTTTCGGGTATTTTGCGTTAGCTGTGTTTGAAATAACGCCATATTTTCCAAGCAGCACGACCCAGCCTCAAATTCAATGAACCAGCCGCGATGTATATGTCTGCCTTGCTCTGGCGGTAATGCCATACTCCGTTTTCGGCTTGCTGTACCAGATACGATGGTTAAGACGCTTAACCATGTCGTACATTTCGGCGAAACGGTTAATTTGCTTCCTGAACCTGGCCAGTATGCCGAAATTAATTCGTGGCGCACGTTTGCGCTTGAAAGCCAATTCAATTCGGTTAAGCGCTTTGCGTTTTTCTGGCTTCTGCCCCAAAACTTTATCAATACGGGATAACACCAGTTCACGCCGGATGGCTTCTGCCTTGCGTCTGGCATGACGGCGAATAGCGGCGTTTGTTTTGTTAACAGGATTAACGGATTTACGGTAAATGATAGTAGCCATATTCCCTCCAACAGATGGTTTTGGTGGTGTGGTGAGCCAGTGGTGGCCCTGGTGTTGGCTATAATTTTTATTCAGCCCACCACACCCTAAAAACATCTGGGCAAAGGTTCGGCACGTTGTCGGTGCCTTCCGTAGAGCGCGAGGCTCGTTGTAAAAAGAGCGGTTAAAACAGAGCAAACTCATTAATCTGCTGTGGTTTAATGCCTGGTTTACTTCTCCACCTCAGGCGGCAGTGGTATGCTGGAGTTCTCACACAACCAGCAAGGTAAAAAGATGGCTTTAACCACGATCTGTCCAAAATGCGAATCTTCTTCATTTGAGATATCATCTGAAAAAACAATTAGTTCAGATAAAGTTAGATTCATTCAATGTAAGAATTGTGGCGCTGCTGTCTCTGCTATCCCTATGAGCTCCGCGAGACTACTTACTGGTATCGCGAGGGAGTTAGGCGTTAAATGAAAAAGTTATCTTTATCCCCTTCACCGAAGGTGTGATCGGGTCGGGTGCTTTTTATCGCTTCCAGGGCAAGGCGTAGGACGTCCTCTACGTCTTCTTTTTGCAGGTTATGAGACTTAGTCACATACAAGGTCTCTTTAACTACGCGGGCTGCTGCTGAAAGCAGGACTTCTGCTTTAATTTTTTTTCGTTCATCTCACTCACCTCATCTCTGTGTTTTTGCTGCTATCCCAACCGCCGTCATGTTCGTTCGCCTCGGGCTGGCTACTTACGCTCAGGCAATCGGCGGGTAACTCGAGGTCTTGCCTGCCGGGGTATTGCCGTTGCGGGTTGGTGGTCCACCGTCTGGCTGAAGGCTGTCTGGTGGGGTGATGGGAGGAATGATACGATATGTATCGAAGGTTGTAAATACTTTTTGTATCGAAGGGTGCCAATACAATTCGTACCTATATGAATATAAAGAGATTATTTTTAAAGTGAGGTAAAACTAATGATGAAGAGTGAGGAGGGCTAAAATACGTTTAAAATTTGACCATTTATCAATCTGTTAACTGCAAATATAGAATTTATGAAGCGTCTTTTCTTGCTTTGAGCCATTTTTCTATCAATTGATCCATTTGGTCTTTTTTCTCACGCAGTTCTTTCAACATCTTTTCCTGTTCATCTTCAGGAAAAAAAGCAAGTAGTTCAACAAGTGCTTTTTGTCTTGCTGTGAGGGCATCCTTCGTCAAAATGCCTGGGTCGTAATCATCAGGCAGGCTCACACTGCCATCACTATGTAGGACAACGTTACTCAAACCTAGAATTTGAAATATCGAAGCAATATCTGTAAGAGATGGTTCTCTTCTACCATTAAGCCAATGACCTACCGCACCGGGAGTTTTTCCCAGCATGTTAGCTATTCTTTCTCTCGTAACGCCTCGCTCCTTCATGCGGTAGCGCACTAGTTCTGACCATTTATATCTCATACCTAGATTATTACGGATTGTATAGCTACCGACAAACGACATTATGTATGTATCTCTTGATTATTATCGATACGATATGTATCATAAGGTCTGAACCAAATGGAGGCTCAAGTGAATAAGATTAAAGAAGTACGCAAATCATTGCGCCTTACACAATTCGATGTGGCTCAAGCGGCAGGATGTACTCCAGGCGCTATTGCTCACTATGAAAACGGAAGGCGAACTCTAAATATTTCGATGTGCAGAAAATTGATTTCTGTCTTTAACAAATTTGGAGCAAACATCGGTATTGATGATTTGTTTCCGTACGAAAATAACGCAGCCTAACCAGCAGTACCCGCTCTTTACAACGGACACTCGTCCTACGGAAGCCACCGACAACGTGGCGAACTCAACATCCCACAGTAACAAACTCACTGTGACTGGCTCACGGCTTCGTCACGTCTGTTGATTACCCAATTACACCACAGGTGCCGTGTATCTACACGCGCATCCGATAACCTATTGCCTAAAAGGAATACTAACAAATGGTACATAAAACACCCAGCCACCTTTCCAGGCTTAAGATCATCAGCGCCAACTTATTGACGCTGAAAAATGGCGATACATATATCCGTCATTCCGCACCTGATTTTTCTTTTTTCGGGACTTGACGGTATTCTGAAGTTCTGAATTTATTACTGCTTTTTGCAGACCAATCCAAAGTCTCACATGGCCAGGCGATGATCGCTATGATTTTGAACGGACTGGGCTTTCACAGCGGTACCCTGCACATGTTCCCGCAGTTCTTCGCCAACAAGCCGGTCGAGCGGCTAATTGGCCCCG
>NZ_JBPETA010000259.1:0-3434 GCF_051710365.1 Symbiopectobacterium sp.
TACCACCGGTTACGCAATTAAGGGACACAGCCTAACTTATCCCGGAATGCCTGAACGCTGACATGCTTACCAAGAAGCTCCAGGTTTTTAACTTTATCAGGCCACTTAATCTTCTTGAGTAGCCCAGCGGAGTTACCTGCCATTTCGATAACATCCATACCGGATAAAGTCGTGCGCCATGTCTTAGGCCAGTCTTTCATCGGCTTCAGTTCGCCGTTGGCAAGGAGTATGTCGAGCACGTCCATCTGGTCTATCTCAACCAGGCGGCGCAGGACATAGGCAGCATTCACTCCGACTTCTTCATTGCGTTCTGCCTTGAGCTCTGCAATGCGCGTCAGGATGTCATCATTCGCCATCATCCTGGCACCTTGGTTGCGGGATGACTTCTCGCTGTATCCCGCCCTAATGGCCGCCTGAGTGGCGTTGAGGTCTGATATGAACTCACGGGCAAACAGCTCTTGTTTGTCGGTGAGCTTTGCCATTTTGGAATTTCCTGCTGTTAAGTGGGGATTCCTCCCGTAGTTCGCATAAACTTAATGCTGAAATATCGAACACTCTCGGGAGAATGCTCTGGATTTCGTCATTTCTTTTTGGGCTGGTACTTCATCGCCCATGCCTTCGCTATGCGCAAGCAATCGTCAAACATCTTCCCCTTCCCTGATGCTGAGCTTGAACAGCGGTAGTGATCTACCGCTTTGTTTGCGCATGTCTGAGCCACGGAAATAGCAAACCCGTCACTGATGAGTTTCGACTTCACGTTAGCGTGGATGAAATCAGCATGGTTCATGCTGGCTCTCCATCAGGGAAATCGCCCAAATCGCACAGCCTGAACTGGATAAGGTCTTTAAGCAACTGCTCTGCTTTCTTAATGGCTTTCTTCTCTTTTTTGCGGCGGGTCATCAAAGCGCTACCCGTCTGTCCGTGCTCTTCGAAAGAGAATTTCTCAGCAGCAGCCACGCGGTTTGTCATCTGCTGAATGGTCATTTCGGTTAGCCCGGAGAAGTCGAGTAGATTAATATCCTTGCCCCCCTCAAGCTCAGTCATGTGATCGAAAACCTGAGCCTGAAGCTCGTAGCTGTAGCTCATCGCCATCAGACAGGCTTCGCGCTTGGGGAAGTTGCAGATTTCACGCTCAACCTTTCCGCCTGTACCATTGATGTAAGAGTCAGATGCAAAATATTTTTCAGCTGCATCCCCCAGTACCTTCGGCACTTTTCTCATAAAGCTGCGATGTTCAAGTTTTCGATACTGCTTGCAGGGGAACTTTAGCCCCATCGCCTCGGCTTTTTGTTTCCGGTCAGCATTGATGTAATCGACCATTTCCAGACTGCTCATGGTCGGGGCTTCATGGCTGGATAAAACAACTAATGATGTAGTCATAGCGGTAGTTACCTTATAGAAACGAGCCTTGTTGCCCAGAAACGCTAGCGCATAGAGACGGCTACCGGCCCAAACCAGCATTTCTCCAAGGCTTGTTTCTGTAAGACTCTATGCTTTGATTACGCCGGGCATGGCGTGTGGGATATTGCAGGACACAAAAAGGGCCCGGATTAACCGAGCCTCATTGTTTGGTTTCGCAGCATTGACACGCTTCACATAGTTGCGCCAGTTAGGCACGATCCCGTTTCAAACAGAAGCGTGTGAAGACGTCTCAAGGGGTTACACAATCTGATTCCTTGTCGGGGGAATTCTTTTCGTCGGTGATCCGCTTCTCTTGTTCGGAATTAAATTGCGCCTTGCAGAGACCTTGCAGTGAGAACACTGTCGCCAGCACAAACCAGCCTGAGTACACAGCAAAAGAAACATAAGCAATATCAGTAACGACGTCGTAAATTCGCCACATCAAAGGCTGATGCGTGTATTTTTTCTCCATACTTTCCCGGATTGTAGTCATCATAAAGCCAAGGAGACTAAGTGTGCCGAATAGCCATCCCGCAAAGTAGCCAATGTTTGTCAGTCCATCAATTGTATAGAGAGCGCCGAACAGCAGAGACAGAATTACGATGGCGTCACAGATATTTCATGTGATTACCTCGTGCACTGCTCACGGACGTATTGCTGCAATCCGGTCAGTTGCTTTGTGATGGTTTCGATTCCGGCTCTGAGACGGAAATAATCCCGTTCAGCATCTGGAGTAATTCTGGCGGTTCCTGCATTAGCCACGCCGGGGGTGGTGGGATTATTGCTACAGGTTGCGGAGACGAGCAGCCGCTTACGGCCAGCAGCGACATCCCGATGCAAATCGCTAATGGTTTTTTGCGCATCGGCTAATTCCTTCGTGTATTTGGCATCAAGCGCAGAAACATCACGCTGACGGGTTTGCATGTCGCTTATCGTGGCGTTAGCCAGCTTCAAATCGTGATCGGCTTTACTGTATGCGTTGTGGTAGTAGTAGACGCCGAATGACAGCACAGCAATGAGGATAAGCGGAACGGCGTAGATATATGGCTTCATCCGCCCAGCCCCCAGCAAGAAAGCTCGGACTCCTGGTCACGCCGCTCTATCTGCCCGTAACAGTTGTTTGAGCGGATACGACAATCTTTGCCCCCGTCCCAAATCCAGCGTTTAATCTCTTTACAGGCACCCATCAGATCGCCTGCATTCAATTTGCGGTAGAACGTTGAGGTGAAGCAGTTACCGGGACCGATATTCCACGGACAAAATGAGGCAATGCCGACTTTCTGAGTCTCAGTGAGCGGCACTTTAACGTTGCGATCCACCCAATCGAGCGCCTTTTGCTGCTCTATGGCATCGATTTTCGCGCACTGTTCAGTGGTCAGCTTCATGCCCTTCACTACCGGCTTGCCATCTACCCGTGTCACGCCACCGCAAATCGTCCAGATACCGCCGCCATCAGGGTAGGCATTCATACGGACAGACTCTTTTTCAGTCTGGAATTGCGCCATCATCACGGGAGCAGTCGCGCCAGCAGCGATTAGCGCCAGCATTGCCGCACTGAGTTTGCTTGCTTTCGACATTATTCACCCCGCGCTTCTTTGCGCCTGTCTTCCCTGATTTTAAAATAGAGGTTGGTCAGAAAAGTAAGCAGGCCAAATACCAGGCTACTGAGTACGCCCAGCGCCGCCCATTGTGTCGGCGATACGGTATCGAGTAATTGCAGCATCCAGTAACCGCCGCTTACACCCGATGCGCCGTACGAAACGCCAGTGGTTATTTTGTCCAATTGCATAGCCTCACCGCCGATTTTTCGGATGGCGCTGTGTGATTGAGGGGAAATAAAAAGGCCCACCGAAGTGAGCCTTAAAAATTGGTGGAACCCGATAGAATCGAACTATCTCCTGATGCCCTTCAGGCATCCGCGCGAACCATCTACGCCAGAGTTCCAGATGCAAAAAGCCCCGGTGATTAACCGAGGCCTTATCGCACATCTGTACCAAACTGATATAGAGGGAACAACAAACCTAGATGTGCGA
>NZ_JBPETA010000260.1:0-3421 GCF_051710365.1 Symbiopectobacterium sp.
GTTCAGTATTGGTGACAGACCACCACAAGTATCCAACCTCAATTCTGTTCACAAGACCATCGTTGATGTTCTCGGCGAGCGATACCGTCGAATTTATTCTTAAAGTAGGTGCGGAATGACGGTTTTAGTGCTATTTTCCATTGGATTTTCTACTGTTGCACAGGCTGCGACCAGTAATGATATTCCCACCCGCAGTGAGATTCAGGGACGGCTGGACGCGCTCGGCAAGCAGAAAAGCCTGACGGAAGCCGATAAACTGACGCAGCAGGATCTCACGCACACGCTTGAGTATCTGGATGCCATTGATCGGGTACGCCAGGAGACCGCACAGCTAAAGCAACAGGCGACGCAAGCGCCCGCCAAACTGCGTCAGGCGGCAGACGATCTGGCTGCGTTAAGCAATAATGATGTTGCCACGGCGTCGCTTGAGGCGCTCTCGCTGCGCCAATTGGAAACCCGTCTCAATGAATCGCTGGATAACTTACAGTCGGCGCAGGAAAACCTTTCGACCTACAACAGTCAGTTGATCTCTCTGCAAACCCAGCCGGAACGTGTACAAAGCGCATTAACCGCACTGTCGCAGCGCAGCCAGCAGATTCGCAACCAGCTCAACGGCGTGGAAGCCAGTCAGAATGCGCTGCGCGCCAGCCAGCAAGCGCTGCTGCAAACCGAGCAGGCCTTGGTGGGTGTACAAATGGAGCAACAGCGTAAAAGCCTGGAAGTGAACACCACGCTGCAAGATTTGCTACAGAAGCAGCGCGACTATGCCTCTGCCCAGATTAATCAGTTAGAGAAAATGGTGCAGGTGTTGCAAGGGGTACTCAACGGCAAACGGCTAACGCTGTCGGAGAAAACCGCCAAAGAGGCGCAAACCTCGGAAGACACGCAGCGCATCCAGGAAAACCCGCTGGTGAAAGCGGAGATGGAAACCAACCACCAACTCAGCCAGCGCTTGGTTGCGGCGACGCAGTCGAGCAATACCCTGGTGCAGGAAAGCGTTCAGGTGAAGAACTGGCTCGATCGCACCCTGCAATCCGAACGTAACCTTAAAGAGCAGGTCACCGTGCTCAAGGGCAGTTTGTTGCTGTCGCGCATCCTGTATCAGCAGCAGCTTAACCTGCCTTCTGCCTCCTCCATGAACGACATGAGCACGCAAATTGCCGATCTGCGTCTGGAGCAGTTTGAGATCAATCAGCAGCGTGATGTGCTGTTTCGTGGCGACGAATACATCAGCAAATTGATGGCGGCCAACAAGGGCGTTGCGCTGGATGACGAAGTGCACGATGCGTTGGACCAGATCCTTGATACGCGGCGTGAACTGCTCGACCAGCTTAATAAGCAACTGTGCAACCAACTGATGCTGGCTATTAACCTGCAAATCAACCGTCAGCAGTTGGTCAGCGTCACGGCGTCATTGCAGCATACGCTGACGCAGCAGATTTTCTGGGTCAGCAGTAATAAACCGATGGATTGGACCTGGCTGAAAGAGTTGCCCGGGGGATTGAAACAACAAGTGCGTCATTCCAATCTGGCTTTCCAGTGGGATGACTGGCGTCAAGGGGCGTTACGGGCGCTAATTTTTATTGTACCGATGCTGCCGGGGATTATGCTGATCCTCGCGTTTGGTCTGTGCTTTCACTATGCCGAAAACGCCGTCGGGGATGCCGTGTGGGGCATGAGTCAGCAGTTTGCGCTGCTGTGGATGGTGTTCGGTTTGCTCTATCGGGCGATGAAACCCGGCGGTATCGGTGAGCGGCACTTCAATTTTAGCGTTTCACTGGCAGCCCACTACCGCCGTCAGGCGCTGCGGCTGAGTGGAGCGCTGCTGCCGTTGATCTTTTGGTCGGTTATCGGCGAGAAAGCACCGCTCTATCTGGTGGATGACGTGATCGGGCAGATTGTGATTTTCTGCAACCTGATCCTGTTGGGCATTCTGGTGTTCCCGCTCTGTCGTGACAGTTGGCGGGAAAAAGAGACACACACTATCCGGCTGATTGTGATTACCGTGATGGCGATCCTTCCGTTGGTCTTGCTGGGATTGATGGTGTGCGGCTACTTCTATACCACGCTGCGACTGCTGGGGCGTTGGGTGGAAAGCCTGTATTTGTTACTGGTGTGGAACCTGGTTTATCTGACTACTATCCGTGGTTTGAGCGTTGCGGCACGTCGATTGGCATACCGTCGTGCAGTGGCGCGTCGTCAGAACCTGAATAAAGAAGGGGCTGAGGGCAGCGAACTGGCACCGGAACCGCCGTTGGCGCTGGATCAGATTGGTCAGCAATCGTTGCGTTTGACCACCATGGTGCTGCTGCTGATTTTCTCTGGCGTGCTCTACTGGATTTGGTCCGATTTGGTCACGGTGATGTCCTACCTGGACAGCATTACGTTGTGGCATTACAACGCGACCGTGGCGGGCAATGCCGTATTGCAGGCGGTGACACTGGGCAATCTGATGCTGTCGATCATCGTTGCGGTGGTGGCCTATGTGTTAATGCGCAACTTGCCGGGCTTGCTGGAAGTGCTGGTATTGTCGCGTTTGCAATTGCGGCAGGGCACCTCTTACGCTATCACCACCATGTTGAGCTACCTGATCATGGCGGTGGGCACCACCACCTCGCTCAGTTCTATCGGGGTGTCATGGGACAAGTTGCAGTGGCTGGTTACCGCGTTGTTGGTGGGGTTAGGGTTCGGCTTGCAGGAAATTTTCGCCAACTTTATTTCCTGCCTGATCATCCTGTTCGAACGTCCGGTACGCATTGGCGATACCATCACCATTGGCACATACTCCGGTTCGGTCAGCAAAATTCGTATCCGCGCCACCACCATTACGGATTTCGATCGCAAAGAAGTGATTATTCCCAATAAGGCCTTCGTGACCGAGCGGCTGATCAACTGGTCACTGTCGGACACCATTACGCGTGTGCTGATTAAAATTGGCGTGGCCTACGGCTCCGATCTGGACAAGGTGAAAGCGGTGCTGTTGCAGGCGGCACATGAGAACAGCCGCGTGATGGCCGATCCTGAGCCGCAGGTGTTTTTCCTGGCGTTTGGTGCCAGCTCGCTGGATCACGAACTGCGGCTTTACGTGCGGGAACTGCGCGATCGCAGCTATACGGTGGATGAGTTAAACCGCAGTATCGACAGGCTGTGCCGGGAAAATAATATTGATATCGCGTTTAATCAGCTTGAAGTCTACCTGCATAACAAACAGGGTAGCGAAGTGCAGGAGATAAACCGCGCGTTGGGCGGTAACGCGGCAGGTGAAACGGCGTAAGCGGGGTCATCCGTCTGATAACATGTATTAGTCGCGACTTGATCTGACACTGGACCTTGCAAGGTTGAGAGTTACCGGTTTTGATATGGGTGTCCAATCCTTATACAAAACACGAGGTAACTCTCATGATTCATACTAACAATCCCA
>NZ_JBPETA010000261.1:0-3413 GCF_051710365.1 Symbiopectobacterium sp.
GTTACGGATGGTAACGTGGGGAGTACTCATGCTGATTGGTCTGCAAAAAGCAGTAATAAATTCAGAACTTCAGAATACCGTCAAGTCCCGAAAAAAGAAAAATCAGGTGCGGAATGACGGATAGACTTGAGGAAACAGCAAGGCGGCCGCCAACCCTTGCAACACCCGTGCGCCGATCAAAAAACCGGTGCTCGGTGCCAGACCGCACAGCACTGATGCCAGGGTGAAGCCCATCATACCGACAAGAAACAATCTACGGCGACCAAACCGGTCACCCAGCCGCCCGCCGGTGATGAGCAAGACACCGAAGGCCAACTCATAGCCAGCCACGATAAAACCGACCTGTGAAAAGCTCGCGTCCAGCCCCGTTTGCATACTCGGGATAGCTACATTGACCACGAACAGGTCGAAGATGGTCATGAAACCGGCTAACAACAGCACGGACAACCCAAGCCACGGTGGGCCACTGACGGCGCGCCCGGACGACAGCGTACAACAAGAATTTGTGTTCATATTGCGTTTCCAGAATAAAGAAGCAATCATTCTCAAATTCTTTTTAAACGATTACAATTTAACACTTTATGCTATTACTATAAGCAACGAGATAAATAATGCGAACTCTGGAACGAACCCGCCCCGACCTAGCGGATTTCTTGCGCACGCACCGTGAACGCCTTTCTCCCGCCGAGGTCGGTCTGCCCAGCGGTAATCGACGCCGCACGCCGGGACTCAGCCGTGAGGAGGTTGCCGCGCTCGCAGGTGTTGGCCTGACCTGGTACACCTGGTTGGAACAAGGGCGTGATATCGGGGTATCGGCCAGCTTTCTCGATAATCTGGCGCGGGTGCTTAAACTGGATGCGGCCCAGCGCAGGCACCTGTATCTGTTAGCCCATGAACGCCCCCCCGCAGAACCGGGCAAAACCTGGTGTGTGCTACCGCCATTGGTGCGACGCCTGATGCACGACCTGCCACATCCGGCCTTTGTGCTCAACTTGCGCTGGGACATATTGGGCTTCAACGCTCCGGCCGATACGCTTTTCGGCTTCGGCAAGCACGCGCCCGAACGGCGCAACTTACTGTGGCTGCTGTTCACCGATCCACTGCTGCATCAACGTGTGGACGCCTGGGAGGAACAAGCGCCGCTGATGCTATCGAGCTTCCGCCACGACTTCACGCGCGGCACGCAGGAAGCCGATATTCGCGAACTAGTGAATAAGCTAGAGCGAGTGTCGCCCGAATTCAAACACTGGTGGCGACAGCACGACGTTCATGCGTCCTGTAACGGCGTGCGCAAGCTGGTCATAGACGGTCAGCCCACCCCCTTCGAGCACACCTCGCTAACGGTGGATGAAGACCGGCATCTACGGCTGGTGGTGTATGCACAACAACAGCTCAAGCTCAGCGATTGAATAAAGCGGTAACGATGCCTAGATACGCAATCCATCGCACCCTGAACAGGGGTACCTCTATACAAGCCGCTTCACACGCAGTAAAATCCCCGCCTTTTTCTTGTTACCGGGAGGGATGACATGTTTATTGGCTTTGACTACGGCACGGCCAACTGTTCCGTTGCACTGATGCAAAATGGCACGCCACGCCTGTTGCCACTGGAAAACAACTCTCCCTATCTCTCATCCATGCTGTGCGCGCCGACACGTGAAGCCGTCAGCGAATGGTTGTGGCGTCATCATCAAGTGGATGCCCAAGGCGAAAATGCGCAACTGCTGCGGCGCGCCATCAGCTATAACCGCGATGAAGATATTGCCGTTGACTCCCACTGCGTACACTTTGGACAAGCGGCGCTGGCGCGTTATATGGATGACCCGCAAGAAGTGTGGTTCGTGAAATCCCCCAAGTCATTCTTGGGTGCGGTAGGGCTGAAAGCGCAGCAGATCGCCTTTTTTGAAGATCTGGTGTGCGCCATGATGTTGCATATCCGCCAGCAGGCGGAGCTACAGGCGGGTGATGCCATCACGCAGGCGGTGATTGGTCGGCCAATCCATTTCCAAAGCATCGGTGGCGATGCTGCGGATAAGCAAGCACAGGACATTCTTGAGCGCGCAGCAACGCGCGCCGGATTTCGTGATATCGCATTTCAGTTTGAGCCTGTCGCCGCAGGGCTGGATTTTGAAGCGACGCTACAGCAGGAAACGCGGGTGCTGGTTGTCGATATCGGCGGGGGGACCACCGACTGCTCGATGCTGCTGATGGGACCTGCGTGGCACCGCAAGCAAGAGCGCCACGACAGCCTGCTGGGACACAGCGGATGCCGTACCGGCGGCAACGATCTCGATATCCAACTGGCCTTTAAACAGTTTATGCCGCTGCTCGGCATGAATGGCATGACGGAAAAAGGCATTGCCCTGCCAACCTTGCCCTGGTGGAATGCGGTCGCCATTAACGATGTGCCGGCGCAGAGTGCGTTTTACAGCAATGCAACCCGCACCTTGATCAACGAGATGATCCGCGATGCGCGTGAACCAGCACAGGTCAAACGCCTATTGAGCGTCTGGCAGCAGCGCTTGAGCTATCGCTTGGTGCAACAAGCAGAAGCCTGCAAAATTGCCTTATCCGATGCACCTTTGACCGATGCTGCACTGGCGTTTATCGAAACCGCGCTAGAAAAACGCGTCTCTGCCGAAGAGATGGTTCAGGCGATTGCTCAGCCTGTATCGCAGATTCAAACCCAGATTCGCCAGGCGTTGGATGACAGCGGAACACGTCCAGATGTCGTCTATCTGACCGGCGGCAGTGCGCGCTCACCGCAACTGCGTCTGGCGGTACAACAAACATTGCCTGATGTGGCTATCGCCAGCGGCGATGATTTTGGTTCCGTCACCGCCGGGTTGGCACGCTGGGCAGAATTGCTCTTTCCGCGATAAACGGTGAGTAACGCGTGAGGTTACTGACAAACCCACCTAAAACTCTCATCCCGCCTACTCCCTGTCATTCCCGCGAAGGCGGGAATCTCGTACAGGCTAAACGCGTTCATTCGGCCAAAGATCCCCGGCTTTCGCCGAGGATAACGAGGGGAAAGTGATTTTGCCATCACTCTGACACGCCCAGAGGGGCGTGTCAGATTTCCACTTATGCCTTTTGGTTCAGTACCAGTTGCCCATTTCTGTCCAACGGGATTTGGGTGCCGGGATCGCGATCCATGCGGATCTTGCCTTGCTGCGCGCCAATTTTGTAAGTGACGTCATAGCCCAGCACTTTCTGGGATTTGTCATATACAGTCTGGCAACGCTGTTGCGTTGTGGTGTAGGTATCATTGTTCTGCATATGGCCGGCTTTGTTGAATAAATAGAAAGTTTGGGTAATCATCGGAACAGATCACCATAGTTGTTTCAAAATCAGGTCTCCATGGCAAAACAAAATTTTAAAATCACTAACTGGCCCTCCTATAACAAGGC
>NZ_JBPETA010000262.1:0-3407 GCF_051710365.1 Symbiopectobacterium sp.
GAGACAAACAGCGCCTTCCAGTCCAGCAGCGGGCGCGGTTTATCTGCCCACACCAACTGACGCGAAACATCGGTGCATAACGCATGGAACAGGTCGTTCTGCGGTAATGTTCGTTTAGCATCGTTGATGGTAATTTCGAGGGGGCGGTGTGGGTCGTTGGGCAGGGAATCAATAAACGCTTTCAGGTTTTTTCGTATTCGTTCATCACGCAGCAGGAAGCATGTTTTATCCATCACCCACCTCTGAATTTACCCACCCAAACAAAAAGGGCCGCCATTGCCAGCAGCCCCACGATGCATTCTGTTAGATATGCGGTCATTCCTGCTTCCCTCGCTTTAAAATCCCATGACTTCTTTCAGCGGCTTTCTGTTCGCCTGTTTACCGGCTCGCCGCTCAGCCTCTTGCTGGTCACAGGGGTAAATTTCTACATCGCGTTGGTCAACGTACACTGTCCCCGTCTTACCATGCCGATTGAGGCGAAGAATGAGTTCGGTAAGTGTTTCGTCGGCGTGGTCGTCGTAAACGTGATCTTTGTAAATACCCAACCAATAATCACAATCCTGCTCAATCTGACCACTTTCCCGGCTGTCACTGGGCATGGGGCGCTTGTTGGCGCGCTCTTCTAGATTGCGGTTTAGCTGGGTCAGTAGCACCACGACGGTATCCAGTTCTTTGGCAAGGTTCTTCAGCGCCTTGGTGATATTGCCAAACGCCAGCGCATTGGTATCGGCTTTATCGGTCGTCATCAGCGTCAGGTAATCCACGCCAATCATGCCTATTTTCCCTTCGCTCCGTTTTAGTTTCCGGCACTCTGCCTGGATGTGCGCCAACGTCATCCCCGGTTGATCGTCCAGCCAGATCCGTGGGTGATTGCGCATCCGTTCAACCGCCGCGTAAACCTTTTTCCAGTCTTCCTGATTTTTCGCTCCCTGATAGAACATGTCGGTGTTCACGTGTGCCTGCTGCCCTACCATGCGCTCGAAAATCTGTTCTTCTGGCATTTCCAGACTGAACATGGCGACGGGGAGCTTCGTGACATCACCCATATGCAGAGCCATCTCGGTCATCACCGTCGTTTTTCCCATCTTGGGCCGCGCACCTATCACGAACAGCGAGCCTTTGACGATAAATTTCGGGTACAGCAGTTTATCCAGGTCGGGTATCCCTGTTGACAGGCCGCGATGGGCCTCGGGATTATTACAGCGCGCTTCAATCGCCAGTATCTACCGATCGGCAACGTCGTCAATGCGCCGTAATCCCTTTTGGTTGCCGGTTTGAGCATAGTCCGTGGCTTCGGTTATCAACCGTTGGGCAACCTCCAGTTTTTCCGCTGCGCTCATCCCGTTCCGTTCGTAAAACAACGCCGTGATCTGGTTAGCCTGACGCAGTGCAAAACGTTCTGTAGCCTTGTCCCGCACGACATTGGCATATCCCACCACATTAGCGGCACTGGGCGTATTTTTTGCTATCTGGGCCAGGTAGGAAAATCCACCTACCAGATGGAGCAAACCACGGTTTTCTAACTCGTCGTTCACCGTGAGGCTGTCGATAGTCTTGCGGTGTGTATTCATCTCCTTCAGCACGGAAAATATCGCCTGGCAATGACTGCTGTGGAACGATTCGGGTTTGAGAAAAGCCATCACGCTCTGAGCATTGTCGCTCTGCGCATCCAGTAGCAGACTACCAATCACCCCTTCTTCGGCATCCAGACTGTACGGCACGGTCGGTATACTCTGGGTCATAACGCCCCCTCACGGGTTTTCAGCAGGGTATCGCTGCGTAGCAGGTAATCAAAATTGGCCTGCCACTGACGGGGATTTTCGCCAAAGTAAAACGGCTTGGCGGTCTCCATGAAGTACTGGAAATACTTTCCGGCGGCCTCTGACGTGGGCTCTGCCAGCTCGCCCAACAGCCGCTTGATAGCGTGGCGGCGGGCATCGTTCAGGGTCGAGGCATTGGGCAGGCGATTTCCCGCGGCATCGTTGTAAGCCTGAAGTACCGCCTGATAGTCAGGTGGTGCTGTTTTGGTTTTTTTGCTTTGCAGGGAAGACCCTTCATCGCCCCCGGTAGGGGGTAAGGGGGTTTTAGGTTCTATGACTGGTTCAAAAGAGTGACTGATTCTGGTGCCGCCTGTCGGCATAGGGGTGCCATTTCCCGGCACAGGGGGTGTGCTGGTAGTCGGCATAGGGTTATCCAATTTCAGATAGTAAACATTGGATGCATTACCCTTGCCATTATTCGTACCGGTACGATTTTCTTTTACCAACAAACCCGCCTTTTCCAGTGCATCAATGTGATCTCGAACAGTGCTTTTACTGCATTCACAATGATCGGCAATATGCTGATACGAAGGCCAGCACTCCCCTTTGTCGTTGGCATTATCAGCCAGCTTCAGGAGAACCAGCTTACGTATCGGGTTACCGACTTTGATATTCATGGCGCTAGCCATCAATGACATGCTCATTTGCGTTTCTCCTCGGACTCATGCTGAGCCAGGTAAAGTTTTTGTTGCAGGCGGAAGAGTTCGGCGAATTTCTTCGCCGCATTCTCCGGCATCAGTGTTTGGGGTTCAGGATGAGGGCGATACGTGCCCTTTTGCTTGAAATTCCGGCTGCTCCGTGCCATAATTCCTCATGAAATCAATTTGTTGTTGCAGTTTTAAGCCGGAAAAGTGTTCTCCCACTGTTCGGCTTTTTCTTTGGTCAGATACCCCGCCAGCCGTTTGGCTAACTCAGCCATTTCATCATCAGCAATGCCGTAGTTCAGCACAGCCAGCATCAGGCTCACCTGTCGAAACAGACCGTTCTTCCAGCGACTGACCTGGTACTCCGGTACGTTCATGGCGGCGGCAAAGGCTTTCTGTCCCATCAGGGCTAACTTGTTGAGTAACGCCGACTCGATGTGAGCGGCTTTCTTGCTTTGTGTTGCGTGGTTCATTTGTGATACTTCTCCGTGTTGTTTTGGTGCCGAACCATTCCTTCGGGTATTCTTCGTTTTCCACAACTAAGAACCGAAGGGGGTTCGACATGTCTGAACATAGATTTCTCGTTAGAAATCCCGTTGCTAAGAAAGATTCTAGTACCGGTAAAATAGTGATTTGCTTGGAGGTTCATGCTCTCCACAAGCTTCATCAGCCTCCAACTGATATGAGTCCAGACAAGAATGAATATCTTCTCGACTCAGATTCAGCACGATTACTGATTTCCCAAGTCCAGCAGGTGCTAGATCAGGAACCAGAAGCTTGAGTGCATAGAACGCAAGATTTCTGCGTATGCGTTGCATATATCCGTCATTCCGCACCTACTTTAAGAATAAATTCGACGGTATCGCTCGCCGAGAACATCAACGATGGTCTTGTGAACAGAATTGAGGTTGGATACTTGTGGTGGTCTGTCACCAATACTGAA
>NZ_JBPETA010000263.1:0-3343 GCF_051710365.1 Symbiopectobacterium sp.
CATGGCGATGGTCAAAGCGCTTAACCGGATCACGCTATTAGGAATGCCGAACAGTATTCGCATCACGTAACAATCGACCCGATGGGGCACAGTCGTTACAAGTTCTGATTTATTCAACAAAGCCGTGAAGATAGTGAGGAAAAGAGGTAAAAAAAACGCCAGCCCGAAGGCTGGCGTTAACTTACAGGTTACTGGCGATCAGGCATAAACCGGGAAACGCTCGCAAATAGCGAGGACTTTTTGTTTCACGCGTTCAATGGTCGCTTCGTCATTGATGTTATCCAGGACGTCACAGATCCAGCCTGCCAGCTCACGCACTTCCGCTTCCTTGAAGCCACGACGGGTTGCCGCCGGCGTACCGATACGGATACCGGAGGTCACAAACGGGCTCTTCGGATCGTTCGGCACACTGTTTTTGTTAACAGTAATGTTAGCGCGATCCAGAGCCGCATCGGCTTCTTTACCGGTCAGGTTTTTGCTTACCAGATCGAGCAGGAACAGGTGGTTGCTGGTACCACCAGAAACCACGTTGAAACCGCGCGTCAGGAACACCTCAACCATGGCCTCGGCATTCTTCGCCACTTGTTGCTGGTAAACTTTGAACTCAGGTTCCATTGCTTCTTTCAGCGCGACCGCTTTACCGGCGATAACGTGCATCAACGGGCCACCCTGACCGCCAGGGAACACAGCAGAGTTCAGCTTTTTGTACAGTTCTTCATCACCGCCCTTGGCCAGAATCAGGCCGCCGCGCGGACCCGCCAGCGTTTTATGGGTAGTGGTCGTGACGATATGCGCATGGGGAACCGGGTTAGGATAAACGTCAGCCGCGACCAGACCCGCAACGTGTGCCATATCCACAAACAGATAAGCACCAATGCTGTCAGCGATTTCACGCATTTTCGCCCAGTCAACCACGCCTGAGTAAGCAGAGAAACCGCCTACGATCATTTTCGGTTTGTGGGTTTGTGCCAGTTCAGCCATTTCTTCGTAATCGATTTTACCGCTTTCATCGATACCGTAAGGAATCACTTTGTACAGTTTTCCAGACAGGTTAACCGGAGAGCCGTGGGTCAGGTGACCGCCGTGAGCCAGGTTCATCCCCAAAATGGTATCACCCGGTTGCAGCAGCGCGGTATACACGGCAAAGTTGGCCTGAGAACCGGAGTGTGGTTGCACGTTAGCGTAGTCAGCACCGAACAACGCTTTAGCACGGTCAATCGCCAGTTGCTCTACGATGTCAACGTATTCGCAGCCGCCGTAGTAACGTTTGCCGGGATATCCTTCCGCATATTTGTTGGTTAACTGAGACCCTTGAGCCTGCATAACACGTGGGCTGGTGTAGTTTTCTGACGCTATCAGTTCAATATGCTCTTCCTGACGCACCACTTCTTGCTGCATCGCGTGCCACAGTTCGGCATCGTAATCGGCAATGTTCATTTCACGCTTTAACATCCGCATCTCCTGACTCAGCTAACTATATGTACAGTAAAAATGCCCGCAACGGGTATTGGCCTATAGTGTAAACCGTTTATCCACTTGCATGATAGGGCTTGACAGAGGTTTTTACGCAAACGATTAGCTTCAAGCAGCACAAGGCTTAGCGGCCTGATGACTTCATGCGCTGGCAAGGGAGTTTTCTTCATCTGCATCCTGCATTTTCCTCATTTTGTGTTCCCGCCGACACAATAAACACCAACACAAAGCAGGGATTTACAACGCGTCAACGCTCGAATAAGATGTATTAAAAATACATCTTATAAAGCCACCTAGAGTCACCATGCTAGACGCAAAAACCATCGCTACCGTAAAATCGACCCTGCCCTTGCTGGCAAAAACCGGCCCGGCACTAACCGCCCATTTTTATCAGCGCATGTTCAGCCACCATCCTGAACTGAAAGACATTTTCAACATGAGTAATCAGCGCAATGGCGATCAGCGAGAAGCCTTATTCAACGCTATCTGCGCCTATGCGGCCAACATCGACAACCTCTCGGCGCTGCTGCCTGCGGTGGAGAGTATCGCACAGAAACATGCCAGCTTCTCGATCCAGCCTGCGCAATATGGCATCGTTGGCGAGCATCTGCTGGCCACGCTGGACGAATTGTTTAGCCCTGGCGAGGAGATATTGGATGCCTGGGGCAAGGCGTATGGCGTATTGGCTGATGTTTTTATTCAGCGTGAACGCGCCCTTTATCAGGATGCGGCCAGCCAGCACGGCGGCTGGGAAGGCACGCGCCGCTTTCGCATCGTGAAAAAGCAGACGCAGAGTGCGCTGATCGCCAGTTTTACGCTGGAACCTGTCGATGGCAAACCGGTGGTGGATTTTAAACCCGGTCAGTATTTGGCAGTCTACATCCGCCACGACAGCCTTACTCATCAGGAGATTCGCCAATATTCCCTGACGCACGCCCCCAATGGCCGCACTTATCGCATTGCGGTAAAACGCGAGGCTCAAGGAACCGTTTCCGGCTATCTGCATGACATGGCACAGGAAGGCGATATCATTTCACTGGCTGCCCCCCACGGGGATTTCTTTTTAACGGCCTCCCCTACCACACCGGTCACTCTTATCTCTGCGGGCGTAGGGCAAACACCGTTACTCAGCATGCTGCACCAGTTAAAAGATCAGTCGCATGGGGCGGACGTCCTGTGGTTGCATGCCGCTGACAACGGCGATGAGCATGCCTTTGGTGATGAACTGGCGCAAATTAACCAGCAATGGCCCACATTGACACGTTACGTATGGTATCGCCAACCCGGTAAAGACGATCGTCCTGGTGAAGATTTTCACTATCAAGGCGTAATGATGCTGGACAAACTGGCGTACCGCCTGGCCGATGCCAGCATGCATTTTTATCTGTGCGGCCCGGTGGCCTTCATGCAATTCGTCGCTCGCCAGCTCCTCGCATTGGGCATCGCACCCTCACAGCTACACTACGAATGCTTTGGCCCACATAAAGTCGTGTAATGCGCCGACTCGCAAACCCCTACCGCGCGGGCAAACGCACGCGCGGTAATCTTATCCACGATCACAAATTTATGCTCCCACCCGATCCGGTAATGATAAAAAACGGTATCGATCACAAAAATCCGCCACACCATAATTAAAATAACGTTTCATTTTAAAAAAACGCAGTTTTAGCTTATTGATTTGCTCCGCGGCCTGTCTGCATCCCACTTTTTTGGCCGAACTAACAAGGAGTTTGTGTAAGAATCATTAGGCTGTGTCCCTTAATTGCTTGAGCTATAGTATCCATCTGTTTCTACGACACTTTGGATTATGGCTCGCTACGATCTTTCTGATGAAGCATGGGCAATCATTGAGCCCTTGTTACCAACCGTT
>NZ_JBPETA010000264.1:0-3326 GCF_051710365.1 Symbiopectobacterium sp.
GGGCCTTGTTATAGGAGGGCCAGTTAGTGATTTTAAAATTTTGTTTTGCCATGGAGACCTGATTTTGAAACAACTATGGTGATCTGATCCGATGATTACCCAAACTTTCTATTTATTCAACAAAGCCATGACAATATTGCGATTAAAGCAGGCAACAGCGGGCCAACGCGTTTTATCTCTATTCTGGATAACCACTTCTATTCCGGTCACGACATGTCTATCGGCAGTGAAACCAACAGCGGCATCAGCGATATTCTGATTAAAGATCTTACCTTGGATGGCACAACGTCAGGCATCAGAATTAAAAGCGATTCCAGCCGCGGCGGGATCGTTGAAAACGTCAAGGTTGAGAATGTCTGTTTACGCGATAACAAATGGCCGATTACGCTGGATACGGCTTATGAAGGTAAAAAGGGCAACCTAATTCCCTGGTACCACCATATTTCGCTGAAAAATGTGTCCGGTAACGGCGGCAAGGTGGTACTTAACGGCTATGACAGCGATCATCCCCTTGATGTAACCTTTGACGGTGTCAAAATCGATAATCTTCAGGGCTGGCATCAACAGAACACCATTGTTCATGTGGCTGAAGGCGGCTTGACCCCAGCGCCCTCGACCATTACCGATGCAAAAGCGGTGAAAACGGTGTATGCCTGTGAAGGCAAATGGCTGCCCTTCCCGGCAACGCGCCAATAGTACCAATAACCAAACTTGACAGCGCAACTCTGCCGTCGGCACTATCCGACGGCAGATTTATCTGACGCTCACCTGAACTCCCTCATTTTCAATAAGACGCCGCCAGGCGTTTTCTACTGCATCAGGAATATCAACATGGCCGATAAAACCGGCCCCTGCTGGTCCGTAGCCGGTTGCATCATCATCGCGCAGGCGCTTGACCTCACCTAATATCATGGAGATATAGCGTTCAAGCGTCCATATGCCCGCACGCTGTCCGCCGGTAATCACCAGGGAATCGTCCACCTTGACTACATGCGGCACAAATACCGGCCAGTTGATAAATCGACTGGTTATCGTTTTCTGCCGCCAACTGTGCTGAAAAGATTCGAAGGTTCTGCGCTGCATGAGCGGATCCTGAACCAACAATATCGTCGCGGGGATCGATGACTGGGCCAACAGCCTGTCTCTGCTGGAGTCCGCATTTTGACCACAGTTGGTCGAGCGATTTTCTATCTCTATTTTTTCCCAGGGGATCGCGAAAACCTGATGCGCTTTCTCGGCGAGAATATCTGCTTCCCCCAGCCCTTCGGTCTCAATGGCAGCCGTGAGCGGGTCCTGTTTTACCGCCTGCTGTAACAGCATGGTTGAATGGCCGATACCCCCGCTCAGTAACACAAGGACGCCAGTTTGCGCGGCAAAATCAAGCGCACCGATAATATTCGGCATGATAGCGTGTCCCGCCAAAATCAGCAGGTCCGGGTTCAGATTTTCATGGGTGCCAAGATCGTCAAGGGCTAACCAGCCCGCCAGCGTATTCAAATCGCGAATGGCTTCATCAGACAGATACATTGTGTTTTCTACCCTATCGGATGCACGGAAAGCGACATCGTCGGCAACAAGATGATAGTTTAAAACAGAGATACCATAGACTATGACGGAGCCTACCCAATGACAACGCCCAACAAAGAAATGGTCAGCCGTGATTGGGTGAATCTTCGTCGTAATGAAGAAACCGGCATAGAGAGCTTACATGCCCATTTTCGCGGCCATACCTATGATTCCCATGACCACGACGAAGTATTAGTCGGAGTAACACAACAAGGACTACAACAGTTTACCTGTCACCGCGCGATGCACACCAGCCATCCAGGGCGAGCCATCCTGATCGAACCGGGGGCTGTGCACGACGGCCATGCCATACAAGCAGAGGGTTTTACCTACGCCATGCTTTATCTCCCCCAAGCCTGGGCGACAGAAATGATGCAGCGACGTGGATTGCCCGACGTGTCCGCATTAGAGGCCGCGTTTAAAAATACCCTGACGGATGATCCGACGTTAATTTTTGCGATTCAACAGGCCTTTTTCGCCATCCATCACCACGAAGGCCGACTCGCTCGGGATCAAAGTCTGGATCATCTGCTTTCGCTGCTCGCTCGACATGTTGTGACCCGGCCAGCATCCGTTTCGAACGATTCTCTGCGCCAGATGTACCAACTCAAAGATCATCTGCACGACAACTATGCATCTGGATATCGGGCTGGATGAACTGGCCCGCCATTCGGGTATCGACCGATTTCGTTTAAGTCGCCAATTCAAAAGCGCGTTCGGTCAGTCTCCACACGCTTATCTGGTTCAACTCCGACTGCGCACGGCACGTACCTTGCTCGCCATGGGAAATGAGCCCGTCAAGGTTGCTTCTCTGGTGGGTTTTTCGGATCAAAGTCATATGTGCCGTTGGTTTCAACGCGCTTATCGGCTTTCTCCGGCTGCCTACCAACGTCAATGCACAAACGTTCTAGACTGAGGTCGCCCCCATCTCCGATTATTTCCAGCGCAAGCGATAATCGGAGAATGATGACTGATGTTTGATACAAAAATCGTGTTTGTAGTGCGCAATGATTTACCCACCTGGCAGCGATTAAACGTTGTGGCTTTTCTGGCGACCGGAATCGCCTCGGCTCACCCCGATATTATGGGGTTGCCCTATGTGGACGCGCACGGACGCCATTATGGCAATATGTCCGGGCAGCCAATGCTTATTTTTGAGGCCGACCTTAGCGGGTTGCAAACAGCGCTTCGCAAGGGGCTTGAGCGTGAACTGATGTTGATTCCTTACGTACACGCTATGTTCTCGACCGGCCATGACGATGCTAACCGAACGGTATTTATGGCTGAAGATGCCAATAATCTTAATCTTGTTGGTCTCGCGATGCGCGGTCCGAAAAAAACAGTGGATAAAGTGATAAAGGGACTATCGTTGCATAAATAAATCACGATATAGCCGATAAACGTCGGGGGCCTCAGTAGTGAGGCACCGTTTTATTTGCTGATGGTTTATATACAGTTTAATGAAATTCTCTCTCTTTGCGTTGTCCAAAAATGAGGTGTCATTACCTGAACAGGGTAGCGCCTTATCGTTTTGACACCCAAAGGACTATTATTCATGCACAAACAGAGAGCCGTCATTCCGCACCTACTTTAAGAATAAATTCGACGGTATCGCTCGCCGAGAACATCAACGAGGCTTTGTTGAATAATAGGTAATCATGCTGTTTTTCCATGCCAGTTTTGGTTGAAAATGCTTGTCATCTCAGGTGTACAGTTTTCTCATGAGGCCTAACTGCATGATTTTGCGTTGCTAGGATCCG
>NZ_JBPETA010000265.1:0-3309 GCF_051710365.1 Symbiopectobacterium sp.
CATGGCGATGGTCAAAGCGCTTAACCGGATCACGCTATTAGGAATGCCGAACAGTATTCGCATCACGTAACAATCGACCCGATGGGGCACAGTCGTTACAAGTTCTGATTTATTCAACAAAGCCCATATGGCCCTGAACCTGATTGCCTGCATACCCGCCCGCCAAAGCCCCCGCGACCGTGGCAATATCCTTGCCTCGACCACCGCCGACCTGATGACCCAATACGCCACCGGCCACCGCGCCAAGCACCGACCCCGCCAAACGATTCTCATCTTGCACCGGACGACGATGGGTTACGCTGACATCACGGCACTCCTGACGCGGTGTTTTCACCGTTTCTTTAATGGGTGTTGCCGAGATAACCTGGGCAAACTGCGGCTCGGGTGAAAAAACCTCCATGCTGGCTATCGCCGCTACGCCTAGAGCAGCAGCCACACCGATACCCACCCCCGCTAACATGGATTTGTTCACAGAAACCTCCTGAATGACCGCTCGCACCTGCTTTATTCGCTGTATACATGAGCGTCAGAGGATAGTGCCCTTAACGTCGGTATCAGCCATTACAGCGTGCGTTGTTTCGTTGATAACTGGCAAAAGTGTGCATTCGAAGAGAAAAAGTGACAATCAGATTAGTTAACCAAAAGCGTAGATATGTTAATAAAATGCGGTTATTTGGGATTTTTCTTAGGGGTAATTGGCGTTAAGGCGAGATGTTATTCTGAGAGTGAAAAAGCGCTCAATCTGAGCCCTTCAGGACCGGATAACGTGCCACCCCAACAGGCAGCACGTTGTAGAACCCCGTCGGTTAATGCAGTTTCAAGCGCGGACGAATCACGCGGTTAATACCGCCCACCAGCATCATCAACCCGGTTTTGGTGTAGCCGTGCAAGGCAATCTGGTGCATACGGTACAGTGAAATATACACCACGCGCGCAATGCGCCCTTCCACCATCACCGATCCACACATCAGGTTACCCATCAGGCTGCCTACGGTACTGAATTTGGACAGCGACACCAGTGAACCGTGATCCTTGTAAACATAAGGCTTCAGCGCCTGACCGTTGAGCTGGGCGAGGATATTGTGATAGCAACGTGTCGCCATCTGGTGCGCCGCCTGGGCACGCGGCGGGACAACGCTGCCGCTCGGTTGCAGGCACGATGCGCAATCGCCGATGGCATAGATATTCGGATCGCGCGTGGTTTGCAGCGTCGGTTCCACCACCAGTTGATTGATGCGATTGGTTTCCAGACCGGCGATCTCTTTCATGGCATCGGGTGCTTTGATCCCTGCGGCCCACACCATCAAATCGGCTTCGATAAACTCTCCCTCTTTGGTGTGTAAACCACCGGGTTTCGCTTCCGTGACCATCGTTTTGGTCAGAACGCGTACACCGATATTTGTTAACTCCTGATGTGCTGCGGCAGAAATGCGCGGCGGCAACGCGGGCAAAATGCGCTCCCCAGCTTCTACCAACGTCACGTTCAGTGCCTGATTATCCAGCCCGTCAAAACCGTAGCTGTGCAGCTGCTTCACCGCATTATGCAGTTCTGCGGAGAGTTCCACCCCAGTGGCACCGCCGCCAACGATAGCAATGTTGACCTTTTCCTTGTCGTCATTAGCGTTTGAGGTGAATTTCAGGAACAGGTTGAGCATTTCATTGTGGAAACGGCGCGCCTGTTTGGGGCTGTCGAGAAAAATACAGTTGTCTTTGACGCCTGTGGTGCCGAAATCGTTGGAGATACTGCCCAGCGCGATCACCAGAATATCATAGGGCAGCGAACGTTCAGCTACCAGCATTTCACCCTGATCGTTATCGATTTCGGCGAGTCGAATACACTGACTTTCACGATCGATATCCATCAGCGTGCCTAACTGAAAATGGAAGCCATGGTTGCGCGCATGCGCCAGATAGCTCAGCGCGTCAATGTCATCATCCATCGAGCCTGTTGCCACTTCGTGCAGCAGCGGTTTCCATAAATGACTTTGATTACGATCGACCAAGGTGATCTCAGCTTTGCTTTTACGCCCCAGCTTATGGCCCAGGCTGGTGGCTAATTCCAAACCGCCGGCGCCACCGCCGACAATAACAATTTTTTTAAGTGCTGATGTCAAAACGACCCCCTAATTGTGAACCAATAGTTAATAAGGCGTAAAAATAATATCATTATATTACATATGTTTATCATAAGTTAAATGCCAAATCTGTGGGAAGAATAGCACGTAAGGTCATTTGGTCATACCAAAATTGATATATATCAATTTATTTTTTATCCTCTTGATTCGCGGCAAAAAATTTCCTTTTGAATTCATCAAATTATTTTGCAGGCGCTGATATCAGTATAGGACACACGACGTTAGACGAGGAACGTCAAACGCCGTGGTAGGGAAAAGAGGGAGAGCTGTTATCGATTAACCGAGCGTTTTAAACGCTTTAATGCGCTGAAGATGCGGCGAGATACTATTGAATTTATGCGTCTGGATGTCGTCCCAAATGACTTCGTAGAACGATCCCAACAGTGCGGCACTGCGCTGGCTATCCAGCATTTCATCGTTGCGCGACAGCACGGTCAGACAGCGATCGCGATTCTTCTCACGGAAATTAGCGACACATTTGGTGGCAATGTCCGCATACTCTTCGGGCCTGTCGATTTTTCCTGCCATGTTCTCTTGCGGGAACAGATTTGGATTAAAAATGACCTGGCGAATATCACATAAAAAGCCGATACGTTCGGCCCAAAAGCCGCCCAACCCTACACCGCAAATCAGCGGACGCTCGTCCTGCGCACGCTGGATCAGCTTGTCGACTTGTTTGAGCAAATGTTGCATATCATGCCGGGGATGAAGCGTACTGTAACTCAGCGGTCACGTATTCAATGAGTGTATTGCTACATAGTCTGGCATGCAAAAAAGGTGTTTAAAACCAGCCTGAATGCATGAAGAGAACATAGAGCATGAATACTATTTTTATTGCGGAGCAACACATTGAATACGTGACCAACTCAGCAGCTCAACGTCCTGGTCAATAAACTGCAACTGCAACACTTTTTCATGGTTGCCAGGGCTAGTGGAATCAAAGCCATGCAAGTAGATAATCATCTGAACCTCATCCTCCGGATACGGCCAACGCCAGACGTCGCCCCCTATCACAACGAGCAGACGCATTTTGATAATCACCCGATGGAGGCTTTGTTGAATAAATAGAAAGTTTGGGTAATCATCGGAACAGATCACCATAGTTGTTTCAAAATCAGGTCTCCATGGCAAAACAAAATTTTAAAATCACTAACTGGCCCTCCTATAACAAGGC
>NZ_JBPETA010000266.1:0-3293 GCF_051710365.1 Symbiopectobacterium sp.
CGAACTCGGCAATGTCTGGCGCGATCTGACGCGCATCACGCTATTTGTGCTGTTGCCGCTGTCGCTGCTGATGGCGCTGTTTCTGGTCAGTCAGGGTGTGATTCAGAATGTTAACCCCTACCTGACGCTCACCACGCTTGAAGGCGCACAGCAGACGCTGCCGATGGGGCCAGTGGCGTCGCAGGAAGCGATCAAAATGCTCGGCACTAACGGCGGCTGCTTTTTCAATGCCAACTCCGCTCACCCGTTCGAAAACCCAACCGCGTTAACCAATTTTGTGCAGATGCTGGCGATTTTCCTGATTCCGGCCGCGCTGTGTTTCACCTTTGGCGAAACACAGCGCAACCGGGCGCAGGGACGAACCCTGTTGTGGGCCATGACGTTGATGTTTGTGGTGGCGGCGGTGTTGGTCATGATGACGGAAGTGAAGGGTAACCTGAATTTGACGCTGCTTGGCGCGGACAGCGCGATGAACTGGGAAGAGAAGGAGAGCCGCTTCGGTATTCTCAATTCCAGCCTGTTTGCCGTGATCACCACGGCGGCATCTTGCGGGGCGGTCAACGCCATGCATGACTCTTTTACCGCGCTGGGTGGAATGATTCCGCTGTGGTTGATGCAACTGGGCGAAGTAGTGTTTGGCGGTGTTGGCTCAGGGCTGTACGGCATGTTGATGAACGTGCTGCTGGCAGTGTTTATTGCCGGGTTGATGATTGGCCGCACGCCGGAATATCTGGGAAAGAAAATCGGTGTACCGGAAATGAAGATGGCGGCGATTTATATCCTGATCACCCCGTCACTGGTGCTGTTGGGTACGGCGCTGGCGATGATGACCGATACCGGGCGCGCCGGAATTTTCAACCCGGGACCGCACGGTTTTAGCGAAGTGCTCTATGCGCTCTCTTCTGCGGCCAACAACAACGGCAGCGCCTTTGCTGGGCTCTCCGCCAATACGCCGTTCTGGAACCTGCTACTAGGCGTCGCGATGTTGATTGGACGCTTTGCGCCCTTTATCCCGCTGTTGGCCATTGCCGGTTCACTGGCGGCGCGCAAGATCCAGCCTGCCAGCCCCGGCACGTTGCCGATGCACGGCGCACTGTTTGTCGCGCTGATTATCGGCACCGTGTTGCTGATTGGTGCACTGACGTTTATCCCTGCGCTGGCGCTGGGGCCTGTTATCGAACATTTGCAGTTGCTGGCGCGCTAATCGCCGGAGAATTCTATGACACATCAAATCGCGTCTTCACAACGCGGCACACTGTGGCGTGCTGCGCTGGCTGAATCATTGACAAAACTTAGCCCCCGCGTGCAATACCGTAACCCGGTGATGTTTGTGGTGTATCTGGGCAGCATTCTCACCACGTTGCTGGCCGTGGGCATGGAGTTGGGGTGGAGTGAGGGACAACTGGGTTTCACGGCGGCCATTAGCCTGTGGCTGTGGTTCACCGTGCTGTTTGCTAATTTTGCCGAAGCGCTGGCGGAAGGACGCAGTAAGGCACAGGCCGAGAGTTTAAAAGGCATTACGCGCACCAATTGGGCGAAAAAGCTCTCTGATCCTGAGACTGAATCCGCCCAGCAGAAGGTTGCCGCAAACAGCCTGCGCAAAGGCGATTATGTGCGGGTGGATGCGGGTGACATTATCCCGTGTGACGGTGAAGTACTGGCTGGGGGCGCTTCCGTGGATGAAAGCGCGATTACCGGTGAGTCTGCGCCAGTGATTCGCGAGGCCGGCGGCGATTTCGCCTCGGTAACCGGGGGCACGCGCATTCTCTCTGACTGGCTGGTGATTCGGTGCAGCGTCAATCCCGGTGAAACCTTTCTGGATCGCATGATCGCCATGGTAGAAGGGGCCAAACGGCGTAAAACGCCGAATGAAGTGGCACTGACCATTCTGCTGATTTCACTCACGATTGTGTTTCTGTTGGCGACGGCGACGCTGTATCCGTTTTCTGCCTGGGGCGGTACACCTGTCAGCATTACGGTGTTGGTGGCACTGTTGGTCTGTTTGATCCCTACTACCATTGGCGCATTGCTCTCGGCGATTGGCATTGCGGGCATGAGTCGTATGCTGGGAGCGAATGTGATCGCCACCAGTGGACGCGCGGTGGAAGCTGCTGGCGATGTGGATGTGCTGCTGCTGGATAAAACCGGCACCATCACTCTGGGTAACCGCCAGGCCAGCGCTTTCCTGCCCGCCAGCGGCATCAGTGAATCCGCGTTGGCAAACGCTGCGCAGTTGGCCTCACTGGCCGATGAAACGCCGGAAGGGCGCAGTATCGTGGTGTTAGCTAAGCAAAAATTCAATCTGCGCGAGCGTGATTTGCAGAGTCTGAACGCCACCTTTATCCCCTTTTCGGCGCAAACGCGCATGAGTGGCGTCAATGTCGGGCAAAAAATGTTACGTAAAGGCGCGGCGGACGCGATTCGTCGGCACGTTGAAAGCAACGGCGGGCGCTTCCCTGCGGATGTGGTAGCACTGGTGGAATCGGTGGCGCGCAAAGGCGGCACACCGCTGGTGGTGGCGGAAGATAATACTGTCATGGGCGTGGTGGCGCTCAAGGATATCGTCAAAGGAGGTATTAAAGAACGCTTTGCTGAACTGCGCCACATGGGGATCAAGACGGTGATGGTCACGGGCGATAACCCACTGACCGCTGCCGCCATCGCTGCTGAAGCGGGTGTCGATGACTTTTTGTCGGAGGCCACACCCGAAGCCAAGCTGGCGCTGATTCGTCAATATCAGGCAGAAGGACGCATGGTGGCGATGACAGGGGATGGCACCAACGACGCCCCCGCGCTGGCGCAGGCGGATGTCGCGGTGGCGATGAATTCCGGTACGCAAGCGGCGAAAGAGGCGGGCAACATGGTGGATCTGGACTCCAACCCGACCAAGCTGCTCGAAGTGGTGCATATCGGTAAGCAGATGCTGATGACGCGTGGCTCGTTAACCACGTTCAGTATCGCCAACGATGTCGCTAAATATTTTGCCATTATCCCCGCAGCCTTTGCGGTGACCTATCCACCGCTGAATGCCCTTAACGTGATGGGGCTGCATTCGCCAGCCTCGGCCATTTTGTCAGCCGTGATTTTTAATGCCTTGATTATCGTACTGCTGATTCCACTGGCATTGAAAGGGGTGAGCTACCGCCCGATGCCTGAGGCCGCGCTGTTGCGCCGCAACTTATGGATTTATGGCGTGGGGGGGGGGGGGGGGGGGGGGGGGGTGGCGTTTTTGGGGCAAAAAGCCGGTTAGCCTTGGAGGGCGAGAGCGGGTGGGAGGGAAAGTGGGCAAAACG
>NZ_JBPETA010000267.1:0-3273 GCF_051710365.1 Symbiopectobacterium sp.
GATTGTTAGTATGAATCATGAGAGTTACCTCGTGTTTTGTATAAGGATTGGACACCCATATCAAAACCGGTAACTCTCAACCTTGCAAGGTCCAGTGTCAGATCAAGTCGCGACTAATACACATAAATATTCCACTGTGACGGGTTATAGCGCGCTTTAACCACTTCCTCCATCAGCTTCAATGCGCTGGACACAATGGTGCCGCCAGTCTCCTGTGAGTAGAAAAACTCCTGTTCATCGACCTCTTTGGCTTGGGTATGGTGGCGAATGTAAACCACGTCCACGTTCTTATAATTCCGGCTCAAAAACAGATAGAGTAAAATATAAAAACGTTTCGCCATGTCCTTGGTGGCCTGATCCATCGAGCCGGAAACGTCCATCAGGCAAAACATCACTGCCTGACTGGACGGTTCGGCCCGGCGTTCATAGTTCTTGAAACGCAGGTCGAAAGTATCGATAAAGGGCACGCACGCAATCTTCTCGCGCAGCGCCGCAATCTCGTGACGTAACCGATCCTCTTCGAGCAATTGGGCTGGCTCGGTGTGCTCGAGTTCTGCCAGATCTTCCTCGAGTTGGTGCAGTTCGCGTCGTTTCCCTGCCGTCATGGCCATACGCCGCGCCAGAGAATTTTGCAGCGAGCGTACCACGCTGATGTTGGCGGGCACACCGTTAGCGGTGTAACCCGCACGGTGCGTTTTGTACTCGTTCATTTGGTGCTGCTGGGTCTTTTTCAGGTTAGGCAGCGCCAGATCCCCGAACAGCAGATCGAGGTATTCATCCTTGGAGATTTGAAACACGAACTCGTCCTGGCCTTCGCCATCTTTACTGGCGTTGCCCTGACCGCCACCTCCTTGTGGCAGCTCGATGCGATCGTTGGTAACAAAATGGTCGTTGCCGGGGTGGACGCGATGCCGCTTCCCGCCGCGCCTCTGGTGGAACATCGGTTCGCTAATGTCGCCCTGAGGGATTGATACAGACTCCCTGCTGTCTATGTCGGTTACCGAACGCTTGTTGATGGCCTCGGAAATCGACTGTTTTATTTGCGACTTATAGCGGCGTAAAAAGCGCTGGCGGTTCACCAGGCTTTTGTTCTTGCCGTTCAGCCGTCGATCAATGAAATAGGCCATGATTCCCCCGCATGACGTGGTCAAGCTGCCCGTACGTTATGATGATTTCCTGACACGCAGATACCATTCGCACAGCAAGCGTACCTGCTTGCGGGTGTAGCCTTTCTCCATCATACGATCGACAAAGTCGTCATGTTTTTTCTGCTCATCGGTCGAGGTTTTGGTGTTGAACGAAATCACCGGCAACAGCTCTTCCGTATTGGAGAACATTTTCTTCTCAATCACGGTGCGCAGTTTCTCATAACTGGTCCAGTTCGGGTTGTGGCCACTGTGGCTGGCGCGGGCGCGCAGCATAAAGTTGACGATTTCGTTACGGAAATCTTTGGGGTTGCTGATGCCCGCCGGTTTCTATATTTTTTCCAGTTCGGCATTCAGCGATTCCCTGTCAAACAGTTGCACGGTGTCCGGATAGCGATACTCCTGATCCTGAATCCAGAAATCCGCGTAAGTGACATAGCGATCGAAAATGTTTTGCCCGTACTCGGAGTAGGACTCTAGGTAGGCGGTCTGAATCTCTTTGCCGATAAATTCGGCGTATTTGGGGATCAGATAGCCTTTCAGGTGCTCGACATATTTTTCCGCCACTTCTTGCGGGAACTGCTCACGTTCGACTTGCTGTTCCAGTACGTAGAACAGGTGCACCGGGTTGGCGGCAACTTCACTGTGGTCGAAGAAGTTGAACACGCGCGAGAGGATCTTGAAGGCGAAACGGGTGGACAAACCGCTCATGCCTTCATCGATGCCCGCGTAATCACGGTACTCCTGATAGGATTTTGCCTTGGGATCGGTATCTTTCAGGCTTTCCCCATCGTACACGCGCATTTTAGAGTAGATGCTGGAGTTTTCTGGCTCTTTAAGACGCGACAGGATTGAGAAGCGTGCCAGAGTTTCCAGCGTGCCGGGCGCGCAGGGGGAGTGCGACAGTTCGCTGTGATCGAGCAGCTTGTCGTAAATCTTCACCTCTTCGGAAACGCGCAGGCAGTAGGGCACCTTGACGATGTAAACGCGGTCCAAAAAGGCTTCGTTATTTTTGTTATTGCGGAATTGTACCCATTCCGATTCGTTGGAGTGGGCCAGAATGATGCCGTTGAACGGCAGGGCAGCAATGCCTTCGGTGCCGTTATAGTTGCCTTCCTGCGTGGCGGTCAACAGGGGATGCAGGACTTTGATGGGGGCTTTGAACATTTCCACAAATTCCATGATGCCCTGGTTGGCACGGCACAGCGCACCGAAATAGCCATAGGCATCTGGATCGTTTTGGGCAAAATGCTCCAGCTTGCGGATATCCACTTTCCTGACCAGTGCGGAGATATCCTGATTGTTTTCGTCGCCCGGTTCGGTTTTGGCTATCGCGACCTGCGCCAGAATGGAAGGCCACACTTTTATTACTTTAAATTTGGTGATGTCACCGCCGAAATCGCGCAGGCGTTTGGCCGCCCAGGGCGACATGATAGTGCCCAGATAACGGCGCGGTACCGCGTACTCTTTTTCAAGAATATCGGCATCTTCCTGAGGGTTGAACAGGCACAGCGGGTGGTCGTTGACCGGGCTACGTTCGCCATTGGCACTCAGCACATAAATCGGTACGCGTTGCATTAAGGCTTTCAGCCGCTCAGCCAGCGACGATTTCCCGCCGCCTACCGGACCGAGCAGATACAGGATCTGTTTCTTCTCTTCCAACTCTTGCGCGGCGTGTTTCAGGTAAGCGACGATCTGCTCTATGGCATCTTCCATGCCGTAGAACTCTTCAAAGGTCGGATAGCGTGCAATTACCCGATTAGAGAATAAACGGGAAAGGCGAGACTCATGGGCGGTATCCACCATCACGGGTTCACCGATCGCCATTAACAATCGTTCGGCGGCACTCGCATAGGCACTGCGATCCTGCTGACAGATGTTAAGAAATTCCTGCAACGTGAATTCTTCGTCCTTGGCAGCGTCATAACGCTGACGGTAATGATCAAATATGTTCATAGCGATGCCCGTCCTTCGTCGATTAGCACAGATTTAGAGAGCCTGTTAAACCGTCATTCCGCACCTACTTTAAGAATAAATTCGACGGTATCGCTCGCCGAGAACATCAACGATGGTCTTGTGAACAGAATTGAGGTTGGATACTTGTGGTGGTCTGTCACCAATACTGAAC
>NZ_JBPETA010000268.1:0-3269 GCF_051710365.1 Symbiopectobacterium sp.
GTTCAGTATTGGTGACAGACCACCACAAGTATCCAACCTCAATTCTGTTCACAAGACCATCGTTGATGTTCTCGGCGAGCGATACCGTCGAATTTATTCTTAAAGTAGGTGCGGAATGACGGTTAGAGATAAACCTCGCCTATAAGAGAAAGACATTCGCTGAATGCTGCAATGAAGTCTTAGAAATCAAAAATAGCGGGGGCGCTGTTGTTCAAAATAAATCACTTTTAAGTATAGTAATTAGGTTGTGTCACGCTTCTTAACACGTAATTACGCGACAGAGAGACACAACCTAAGATATCATTTATTTCACATTCTATTTAATCATAGAATCAAATCATCCACGATTAGAATATCTATTTATGTTTATTAAATGGTTAGACTGTTGATTTAGCCAATAATAAAACTCCTCATTGTATTTTTGTCCAAAGTTTTTTAAAACTCTAGAATAAGAAGGTTTATCACCGCTGGATCCAATTTCTTGTCTTAGGGAGCGAACTAATTCACCACGGACAGAACGCAGTTGTGGTGAACTATCGAGAAATTTTTGCACAAAATATGGCCAGGCGTATAGTCGCTCGCTATGCCCATTGGCAGAAAACACATCTATATCAATTATTTGCCTTAATTCAGGTCTATTTTCTGGCGGGCAATTCATTAAAACACTTTCTGCATATTCATTTTTTTTTCCATGCGATATATACTCTGCCAGACCTTCGCTCCACCACGTAATTTCCTCTGAGGGAAACATATTAGCATCACCATATTTGTTATATTTACCATCAAGATAATGAACAATTTCATGCCCAAAATTATGAATATTATTGTTTTTCATATAAACAAAAATACGTGGTTGATTATTAGGGTTGTTAGAATTCCCTTCAATATAAATACCTCCATTATTCGTGTCTATACGGAAAGGATAGTTACCATACCGATGGTAGTGATCTTTATTCTTCATCACTATAATTTCCAATGGTTTTGAATAATCATCTCTTACGCTTTTCTCCCCGAATGATTCGTGAAAATTTTTTAGAACTTTAGTTGCTATAACATTTAATTTATTTTTCTCTTCATTATTAAAATGATAAGAAGATTGTATTCTATACCCGTTATTAAGTTTGAAATCATGGGGAATGAATTCTTTTTCTAAAATAGGTTTCAAAAAACCAGAAAATATAGACGAGTTATTTTTTTCAAAACTTCGCCCAGTATCTTCTAAAAATTTAGTCAAAACAACATTAATTTCCTCACGTAAGTCACTTTTGACTGGTAAGGAATTATATTTCTTTAATATATTATTTAAATTAAAATCAATGTTTTTTTGTGTTTCAAAACCAAGTTTAGGATTGTTTTTCTTCTCAGAATTGATGATGGATGACAATACATCCAAAGCACACCGAATATGATAAAGAGGGAAATTGTTTTTTTTTGAATTGACAATATTTAAAGATTGACTGACAAGTTTCAACAAATTTCTCTCTATCGCATCCTTACTCTTAGATAACATCTGGCTATCTAGTGTCCCCGGTCTTATATAATAAATTAAACCTAGTAATTTTCCTGTATTAACTGAGAACTCATAATTGTCCAATAGTTTTTCTTGGTTTAAAACATGATACTCGAGTATTGCGTTGAAATTTTTATAATTTATAGTGGAGTTATCCCCTTGGGATTTATTGATCACCTCTGTCATCGCTGCGACCCAAGAACCTGTTAAACCTGATAATTCTTTATCCGGTTCATTTGATATACTATGAAGATTATTATATGTTTTAGCAAGATAGTCTCCTATTTTGCTTAATGTTTTAGACACAATATTGTTTTCGCTTTTCCAATGTGGACCTGATGTATCAACTCTATGATAAAAACTTTCAATATATTTTGATAACAAACCAAGATCGCCTTTGTTTATCTCCGGTTCGAGCATTAATTTATTAATAATTTTAATTGAGGCGATTAATGTTTTTTTAGAGTGTTGATAACTTGTTTTTAAAAACAACTCTTTTTTATCATGAAGATCTTCCATTAATTTTTTTTCTAGTACGGTAAACTTCATTTTATTTTGAAGGGAATTTAAATATATTGATGGAATGTTTTTTACTGTTTCATTTTCGACATGTGAGTGTCTTTTTTTTTCTAAAACAGCTTCATTTTGTTTATTTTTTACATTATTCATCTCATCGGAGAAAACATTTGAATGATGATTATAACTGACACCACTTAAATTTACTGACATAAATAACAATCTCCATTTAATTACAAAATACTAATAAAGCATAGTGATATAGCATATATAGCGATTATGCAGACATCTAGCAAGTCATAAGTTAAATTTAAAACCAAATCTTCACTTAATACTCCTCATTAAAGTTAATTAATTTATATATACTAGCAACACCCACTATTTGATAGTGAGAAAACAACGCAAAACATAAGATATGTCGATGTATTTCGATATCTACCAGTAGATTCAAACAAGCCTATTTGTAATAATCACTAACTTTAAAAGTTCCATACTCATCCCATGTTTGAAATAAATAACTCAGCCCTTTCCATTTCAGCCATTATTTAATAAAAACAACCTTTATAAAATCAGCCAAATACCTTATTTTTTGTTATTGTAGATACTTTGTTAAATAATTAAAAATCAAGTCATGATAAAAACCAAACTGTATAAAAGGGTCACAGTAATCGAGTTACTTCCGCTAGAAGGTATAAATGAGATAGTTTGTCTGAAAATTGTCATGATAATGGTATAATACTTACTATTATATGTTATTCTATCCGAAAATTTTTTGCTTCTATCTGACCTATATTGAGAAGAAGTGGCTCTGAACTCACAAAAAAATACTGATTAAATATCGAACTTGAAGAAATACCTCCCCAACTGGGACGCATTAAAGGCTATAAAGACCGTAGCAGGCTTACCCTACCTGCAATAAAATGCAATCTGCTGATACTCATTCGTTCCAGTGAACTTCGTTTTGTCCGTTGGTCAGAGATAGATTTCAAAAGTACCTTATGGGTTATCCCTGAAAAACGTGAAGCCATCGCAGGGATCACGCATTCAGGCAGGGTGCCAAAATGCGTAGGAAGCATTATGTTCCCTTGTGCCATCAGGCACTGGCAATTTTGGAAGAACTAGGCTGTGTCCCTTAATTGCGTAACCGGTGGTAAAACACGCGGATGCAGCCCAGTTTCACCATTGCTAGATAGTTTCTTGCCGTTTTTTCATAACGTGTGGCGATCCGTCGATATTCCTTTAA
>NZ_JBPETA010000269.1:0-3248 GCF_051710365.1 Symbiopectobacterium sp.
TCAAAATGAAAACCGTTTGCCATGCTCCAGACCAGATGGGTCAGGCAACGGGTATCATCATCGTTGAACAGTTCGGCGGCTTGGGGTTTGTATTGTGGGATCTTGGTTTCTTTGTCGAGAATATCCAATACCCATTTACGGAACTCTTTGGCGATCGGCGTGTTGGCGAACATCGCTATCAGATGAGCGCCGCGCAGGGAGAAGATGCGAGTGTTTTGCATATCGCCATTGGCGTCAGGCAACTTAACTACCGCGGTCATCTGAGTTGTAAATTCGTCTTTGTTTCTGTTAAAAATTTTGGTTACTGCTGTTTTGGGGTTCGCGTATTTCAAGGCTAACCCAATTTGGGTTGACCTCAGCCAGATAGATTGCTCACGGTGAATAATTTCAAGCTGAGCGTTATGGAATGAAATATGGTTCTTCATTGCTAGACTCCTTGTGTGTATTAGGAGCCGTCACGCCGGTGGTATACGATTGGTGACGACCTGTACGGGGATACCACTACCGGACACAAGGAACCGGCCTGATCGAAATCAGCCCCGCACAGGCCGTCATAGAAGATTGCAGGCAATAAAAAAGCGCCATGCAATTTTTTAATCGGGCGCTGTGCGCCTTGCGTCATGCGGGGTGGTATTCCCGACACCTGAATTTGCAGATGCAGAGCGACTATAGCGCATGGTTTCTCCTTGCGTCAATGGTGTTATTGTGCTGGCGCAACATCGATAATTTCGGCACTGATTAGCATGTCCTGGAGCCATTCTTCACCTTGCCCCTCTTCATCCCGGCATTCAAGCGGGATATCTTCTTCTCTCTCCAGCAGGAGGCAGCGCATTTTTTCGCCTTCGTAGGTGTAGGACGGTAAGTTGCTATACACTGTCGCTATGGCTTGCTCAATGACGTTAAGACCGCTACACCTGTGGCAGGTAACGGCCACAACCGTCGTGACGCGGAAGTCCCAGCGTCCAAAGGTAAGTTCCACTCGTTGGCGAGAGACTCGCAAGGCGGCAATGTTCGGATCGTAGTTCAGGACGTCCCCCTCGAAAGGGGGCTGTGAACTGGACTCACGCATAAATCACCTCTTCGGAATGTTGAGCCAGTGGAGCTTCATTCATCATGACGGCCAGCAGGCGAGGGAAATGTGCATCGTAAAAATGTGGCTGTGTCTGACGCGGGTTATTCGGATCTGTCAAATTCTTACCAAACTGCAAGCCTTTCTCTGTTAGCGACCAGAACAGTTTTTCCTTGTCGGGATGCTTGCTGCTGGGACGTGACTTGCGCTCAGCGAGTCCGAGCAATTGCAGGCGCTTGAAACCAGACTGTGCCGTGTAGGGCTTGCCGTGCAGCATCAGTAGTTCAGTCAGGGAATGAGTGACTTCACTTGACCCAGTTACACTGCCCTCTGGTGCTTCTACGGCGTAGGCGGGCAGGATATCCGGCATGCCGAGGGAAGATTGTAGCTTTTTCATTGCGCCCAGCATCGCGGAAGGCGCTATGCGCAGCTCTTGCTTGTAGAAAGCGAGCAAGGCCAATCCCGCTTGGACTTTTTCTACCAGTACGCCATTGCTGGACTTTACAGAATCACGGAATTGCTCATATACCTGAACCTCAAATTCAGGTTTTATCCATGCCGCATAGCGGATGGCCACTAATTCATCCGCCCATGTTCCTGACTCAAGGACACCTTTAATTACATTAACCGAAGCCCTTTTTTGGGCTTCGCTCAAAGATTGCACAAATGCAGCGATGCCATCAGAGCGCATGAATTTTGATGGTCTCTGTGATTCTGTCGCTTTACCTTGTGCAACGGCAGCGCGGTGCAGGTCATTCAGGCAGTAACGCCCGAAAGCATCCTGGCGAACAATGGTATTTTCAATGACAACTAATTTAGACATAACAATTTCTCCATAATTAAACGGATGTGGTTATCAGAGGACTAACGGGTAAAATTTTGCAGTTTGGCGGTCAGATCGCTTACACTTGGCTTAACACAGGAGGATCCGCTATGGGCCAAGTCGCATTTGATACTCAAGAGTTCGTCGAGAAGCTGGAAAGCTCTGGTCTTAATAGAGAGCAGGCCAAGGCTATAACCCTTGTTGTGCGTCAGTCCCATGAGGTTGCAGACCTTGCTACCAAGCGTGACCTTGAAGACGTGCGCAAAGAGATGCAAGCCCGCTTTGAAAAGACCGATGCGCAGATAGCCGATGTCCGCAAGGATCTGTCCGCAGAGATAGCCGATGTTCGTAAGGACCTGTCCGCAGAGATAGCCGATGTTCGTAAGGATATTGACGCTCGCTTCGAGAAGAACGAAGCTCAGATGCAGGCTCGCTTCGAGAAGACCGAGGCGCAGATATCTTTAGTCCGCAAGGATTTACAGCTTGAGATGGCGGGTATTCGCTCCGAGCAGAAGTTAATGCGCTGGATGCTGAGTGCTGGAATTTTGGGTATTCTCTCTCTGGTTGTGAAAGCTTTTCTCGTCACGGCCCTTTGAGCAATTCTGCCCATTGGGTCGGTAGCTCAGTGTGGAAGAGCGTACGTGTTCCCCAACCGTAAGGCCGCAGGTTCGAGTCCTGCCCGACCCTTCACTGCCAGCAACTTCCCTCCCGCGTCAAGCTGAACTCACCTGCATTGCCGCCTACCGGTATGCGTGTACTCATGCGGCTACCTTGGATAATTTCCTGATAGCCTCAAGTTCTCTTTCAAGTTCAGCCAAGCACTGCGTTAACGCCTCCTGTATTTCAGCAACCAGCTTATCCTCCCGATGAATTCTCAACTGGTAATAGGCAAGGTCTGGCGGTAGCCTGTCGTCATAGCTGACAAAATCACACCATTTCCTGCCCGTACACATCATTTGGGCGTGCATCTGTAGGATATATTGGTTTTTCGGCTTACCGGTCTTGATGGTTTCTAAATGCGTCCATGTATTGGGGCACTTGATTTCAATCAGACCATCGCACCCTACCAGCCCGTCAGGCGATGCGCCAAATCCTGCAATGTCAGGGTGAAGGATAAAGCCGACCTCGTTCACTTCTGCGTCAAACTGGTTAAGCAGGTACATCTCCCGCGCCACCGGTTCAAGTTCAGTGCCGCGCTGCATGGCGGCGTTTGAGTAACTTTCTTCCATTTTTCGGCTTTGTTGAATAAATCAGAACTTGTAACGACTGTGCCCCATCGGGTCGATTGTTACGTGATGCGAATACTGTTCGGCATTCCTAATAGCGTGATCCGGTTAAGCGCTTTGACCATCGCCA
>NZ_JBPETA010000270.1:0-3232 GCF_051710365.1 Symbiopectobacterium sp.
ATCAATGCTGTTCAATGTGGCAGTTACTGAACAAGGTTCGCCGCTTCATGGAAACCGTCAGCCCGTTTCCCAGTGGAAAACATGGACAGGCAAAAGTGTAGCGGTATTAGGAACAGCTATTTAGCATCGTTCTAACCCGCACCATTCACTGGCAGATTATCCTATTTAATCCGTTAACCGCCGACGATAATGTGACTATTTATCATTGCAGTTACAAAATTCGCTTGTGCGTTTTCCGTAAATAAACGAAGCGACGTCGCATGCAACAAAAAAAGGTTGCACAACGACAGTGAGATGGTTTAGGTTTATTGGCAATGCAATTAGTGCTGTTTATTTAAGAGAATTTTTTATGTTACGCGTTCTGTCAAACCACCATCATCTTGATTAGTCTTTCAGGCAGTTGGTGCTGGAAGACATTCGGATCTTCCAGTGGCGCAGAACCTAAAGAGAGCCCTCGGAAGATCATCTTCCGAGGGTTTTTTTATGGCCCAATGATGAACAAAAAGTGGTGGTTAGCAGCGCATCCATTTTGACAGGTAAAAGAGGTTTCCATGCTGGATAAAACACGTTTACGCATTGCGATGCAAAAATCAGGCAGACTGAGCGATGATTCCCGGGAATTGCTGGCGCGCTGCGGTATTAAAATTAATTTACAGCAGCAGCGTTTAATCGCGTTTGCAGAAAATATGCCTATTGATATCCTGCGTGTGCGTGATGACGATATCCCTGGTCTGGTGATGGACGGCGTGGTCGATCTGGGCATCATCGGTGAAAACGTGCTGGAAGAAGAGTTGCTCAACCGCCGGGTGCAGGGGGAAGACCCGCGTTATTTTATGCTGCGTCGCCTCGATTTTGGCGCTTGCCGCCTGTCACTGGCCATGCCGCTGGATGAAGACTACACCGGCCCACAGTGCCTTGATAACAAACGTATCGCCACCTCTTAACCGCACCTGCTGAAAAAATACTTCGACAAACAAGGGATCAATTTTAAATCCTGCCTGTTAAACGGTTCAGTGGAAGTCGCGCCGCGCGCCGGGTTGGCCGATGCCATTTGCGATCTGGTGTCTACCGGTGCCACGCTGGAAGCAAACGGTCTGCGCGAAGTCGACGTTATCTACCGCTCCAAAGCCTGCCTGATTCAACGTGACGGCGAGATGCCCACCGAGAAACAGCAGTTGATCGATAAACTGCTGACCCGTATGCAAGGCGTCATTCAGGCGCGCGAATCGAAATACATCATGCTGCACGCCCCGAGTGAGCGTCTTGAAGAAGTGATTGCCCTTCTGCCTGGTGCAGAACGTCCAACTATTCTGCCGCTGGCGGGCGATCAAAGTCGCGTTGCCATGCACATGGTCAGTAGCGAAACCCTGTTCTGGGAAACGATGGAACGGCTCAAGACGCTGGGCGCCAGTTCCATTCTGGTGCTGCCTATCGAGAAGATGATGGAGTAACCTCCATGACCAGCCGCAATTTCGGTATGCTTATTGAGTGGGAACAGTGCGCTGAACAAGAGCGCCAGCAGTTGCTGACACGCTCGGCTATTTCGGCCTCCGATCGCATCACTCGCAGCGTGAACGAGATTCTCGATCGGGTAAAAGCCGAAGGCGACAGCGCACTGCGTGCGTTCAGCGCTCAGTTTGACAAGGTTGACGTAGAGAGCATTCGCGTTACGCCGGAGCAAATTTCTGCCGCTGCCGCGCGACTGGGTAATGACATCAAACAGGCAATGGCGGTCGCCGTCAGTAATATCGAGACCTTCCACAATGCGCAGCGTTTACCGCCCATCGATGTGGAAACTCAACCGTGCGTGAGCTGCCAACAAGTAACGCGCCCTATCGACAGCGTCGGCCTGTATATTCCCGGTGGCTCCGCACCGCTGTTCTCCACGGTGCTGATGCTGGCAACCCCGGCGCGCATCGCCGGATGCCGCCGTGTGATTCTCTGTTCACCACCGCCGATTGCCGATGAAATTCTGTATGCCGCCCAACTGTGCGGTGTACAGGAAGTATTCCAACTGGGGGGGCACAGGCCATCGCCGCGATGGCATTTGGCACCGAGAGCGTTCCCCGCGTTGCCAAGATTTTTGGCCCTGGCAATGCTTATGTGACCGAAGCCAAGCGTCAGGTGAGCCAGCGTCTGGACGGCGCAGCTATCGATATGCCTGCCGGGCCTTCCGAAGTGTTGGTGATCGCCGACAGCGGCGCAACCCCAGCGTTTGTGGCCTCCGATCTGTTATCGCAGGCAGAGCACGGCCCGGACTCCCAGGTGATTCTGGTCACGCCGGATGCCGCACTGGCCCGCGCCGTCGCGCAGGCGGTGCAACAGCAGTTAGCCCAGTTGCCGCGTGCAGAGATCGCGCGTCAGACGCTGGACAGCAGCCGAGCCATTGTGGCACGCGATTTAGCGCAGTGCATTGACATCAGCAATCAGTACGGCCCTGAGCACTTGATCATTCAAACCCGCGACCCCGAAGCGCTGGTTGCACACATCACTAGCGCAGGCTCTGTGTTCCTTGGTGACTGGTCACCGAAATCCGCAGGGGATTACGCCTCTGGCACCAACCACGTACTGCCGACCTATGGCTATACCGCCACCTACTCCAGTCTGGGGCTGGCGGATTTCCAGAAACGGATGACCGTTCAACAGTTAACTCCGCAAGGTTTTCTGCGTCTGGCGCCCACTATTGAGGTGTTGGCTCAGGCGGAACAACTGGTCGCCCACAAGAATGCCGTCACACTGCGCGTCGCTGCCCTGAAAGAGAAGGAGTCCCAATGAGCATTGAACAACTGGCACGTGCTAATGTACGCACGCTTACGCCGTATCAGTCGGCACGCCGTCTGGGCGGCAAAGGTAAGGTGATGTGTGGCTCAATGCCAACGAATATTTCCAGGCACCGGAATTTCAGCTCACCGCACAGACGTTGAACCGTTATCCTGAATGCCAGCCACCTGTAGTCATTGAGCGTTATGCTGCCTACGCAGGGGTGAAGCCGGAACAGGTACTGGTTAGTCGCGGCGCAGACGAAGGGATCGAACTGCTGATCCGTGCTTTTTGCGAACCGGGGCAAGATGCTGTGCTTTATTGCCCTCCCACCTACGGCATGTGTGGCGTCAGTGCGGAAACCCTGGGCGTTGAACGCCGCACGGTGCCCAGCAAAGCAGATTGGCAGCTAGACTTGCCCGCTATTGCAAACAATCTCAATAACGTAAAACTGATTTACGTGTGTAGTCCC
>NZ_JBPETA010000271.1:0-3231 GCF_051710365.1 Symbiopectobacterium sp.
ACGCCAATGGCAACATTACTTGATGGTAAACGGGTCTGGGCAGAAAAAAATCTGAACCAGATTTAATCTGACAGACACCTGTATAAATAACCGGTAACTGTCAGATCAGGTCTGAGCTAGTACATATAAATTAACCCTGCTGGGTTTCCTCATCCTCAATCCTCTGGTGTTTTTTTGGGTCAGCCCTTTTTTAGCGGGCTGGTTACTGGTCGCCGAGTTTATTTTCACTCTGGGCATGGCCCTGAAATGCTACCCGCTTCAGCCTGGCGGGTTACTGGCCCTGCAAGCGGTGTTTATCGGCATGACAAGTCCAGAGCAGATCTGGCATGAGGTTTCTCGCAATATTCCCGTCATCACGTTGCTGATGTTTATGGTTGTGCGGGTATCTACTTTATGAAGCCGCTGCTGCTGTTCGTATTCACGCGACTGTTGCTACGTATCCGATCCAAGACGGTGCTTTCACTCGCCTCTATATGGCGGCCGCATTTCTGTCGGCTTTTCTGGATGCTTTGACCGTCATTGCTGCGGTGATTGGCGTCTCCACCGGATTTTACGATATTTACCACCGGTACATTACCGGGCTGGATCAACAGGACGGATCCATCACCAATGAGCATGCACAAACCTTGGAGCAATTTCGCGCCTTTCTACGCAGCTTGTTGATGCACGCGGGCGTAGGCACGGCCCTCGGCGGCGTGATGACCATGGTGGGTGAACCACAAAACCTGATTATTGCCAAAACTGCTGTCTGGGATTTCGCCAGCTTTTTCTTGCGTATGTCTGCGGTTACCGTCCCGGTATTCCTGTGCGGTATTGCTACCTGCATTCTGGTAGAGCGTGTCAAAATTTGCGGCTACGGTGCCACACTGCCGGACACTGTGCGTCAGGTTCTGGAGGATTACGAACGTAAGACTAGTGCCGAACGAGCATCGCAAGAACGCATTATGCTATGGATTCAGGACGTTATTGGCATCTGTTTGATTGCAGCCCTGGCGTTTCATCTGGCGGAAGTCGGTTTAATCGGACTGAGCGTCATTATTCTGGTTACTTCGTTTTGCGGTATCACCGAAGAACACGCCATTGGCAAAGCCTTTCAGGATGCGATGCCTTTTACGGCACTGCTTACCGTGTTCTTCGCCATCGTCGCGGTGATTATTGACCAGCAACTGTTCACACCGCTGATTCAGTTTGTGCTTCAGGGTTCGGCGCAAAACCAGCTTACGCTGTTTTATCTGTTTAACGGCCTGCTCTCTTCTATTTCCGACAATGTGTTCGTCGGCTCTATTTATATCAACGAGGCGCATCAGGCCTTTGTACAAGGCCGCATCTCACAGGAGCAGTTTGAGCTGTTGGCGGTAGCGATCAATACCGGTACTAACCTGCCTTAAGTCGCAACGCCCAATGGACAGGCCGCCTTTCTCTTTTTGCTGAATTCGGCCCTGGCCCCGCTCATTCGACTTTCTTATGGCAAAATGGTGGTTATGGAACTGCCCTATACGATAGTAATGACGCTGGTAGGCTGGCTGTGCGTTGCATTCGCGTTAGTGCCTGCAACACAACTGCTTACTGAATGGCAGTGGATAGCGCTACCAAAACTGTAAACACAGACGCATCGCTACGCACAACTATCGTGTATAGTGAACGGGTTACAACGCTTAGCCGTAGCGTGCGATCTGTCAAAGAATGGCAATCGCAGAAATGATATATAAATAAAGTATCAAATAAATAGATTGTTACGTTTTGCTCAGTGAAATGATGGCGGCATTGCCTGTACCGTCTTTGCCGCCAAATCGATCATTTTTTTAGCATGGAATATTCGTTATGTTGCGATTTCTTAACCGCTGCTCACGTGGGCGCGGTGCTTGGCTGTTAATGGCTTTGACGGCGTTTGCCTTTGAATTGGTCGCGCTTTATTTTCAGCATGTCATGTTGCTCAAACCTTGTGTGCTCTGTATTTACCAGCGCAGCGCACTGTTCGGCGTGATGGGAGCCGGGTTGCTGGGTGCTATCGCCCCCGCGACGCTGCTGCGCTATCCAGCAATTTTCCTGTGGATCTACAGCGCTGTTGAAGGATTAAAGCTCGCCTGGGAGCACACCAATGTCATGCTGCATCCTTCACCGTTTGCAGTGTGTGATTTCTTTGTCAACTTCCCGTCATGGCTGCCGCTGGACAAATGGCTGCCCTCCGTTTTCGTCGCCTCTGGTGACTGTGCCGAGCGCCAATGGCAGTTCCTGTCACTGGTCATGTCGCAGTGGATGCTGGTCATTTTCGGTGCGTTTCTGGTGATGGGTGTACTGGTGCTGATTGCCCAGCCGTTCAAGCCTAAACGTCGCGACCTGTTTAGCCGCTAATCCTGTTGTTGCCAGATGGCCTGCGCCATCTGGCAACACAATAGCCTAATATCTCGTCGGCCGTGTGCGACCCCAGTGGTGAAGCGTGAGGTCTAGCGGATACCTGAAACCTTTATGCGATGCGTCCAACGCCACAACGCGTACATGCCGATTGCAAATAAACCATATTTCATCGCGATCGTTTGCCAGTATGTAATAGGCATCTGAGGTTTCAGAAGGATTAAAGCACCCCAGCACGCGGTACGCCGTCCCCACCAAAAACCCGCTTTGCAACGGTAGCGGTCGAGGGCCGCTATCCAGCTCCTGAATTCGTAGATATAACCCTTGTTCTAACCAAAGCATCACGCCTCACTCACCGTTAATCGCATAAAGGCTTTGTTGAATAATAGGTAATCATGCTGTTTTTCTATGCCAGTTTTGGTAGAAAATGCTTGTCATCTTAGGTGTACAGTTTTCTCATGGGGCCTAACTGCATGATTTTGCGTTGCGAGGATCCGTCGTTTCACTTGGCTGCCAGCATAAAATCTATTTATTCAACAAAGCCTCGCATAAACTGAAAATGTAGTTAACGCCCGTGCATAACGGCAAGTTTACCAGGATAAATTAACGCTACACCGGCTGCATTAGCACGCACAGTCGCGTCGATTCAGGTTAGGCGGCAGCATGTACATATAACACCGTAATTCCTATTATTTGATATCATGCATTCCCCTTTATAGGTGAATATAATAAAAATAATTCACTTAAAAGGGTAATCCGTCATTCCGCACCTACTTTAAGAATAAATTCGACGGTATCGCTCGCCGAGAACATCAACGATGGTCTTGTGAACAGAATTGAGGTTGGATACTTGTGGTGGTCTGTCACCAATACTGAACT
>NZ_JBPETA010000272.1:0-3077 GCF_051710365.1 Symbiopectobacterium sp.
GAGTTCAGTATTGGTGACAGACCACCACAAGTATCCAACCTCAATTCTGTTCACAAGACCATCGTTGATGTTCTCGGCGAGCGATACCGTCGAATTTATTCTTAAAGTAGGTGCGGAATGACGGGTGGACGCTGGCAGCCCCGGATTTCGTTGCGTTGAAAGCGTTGTTCAATACCTAGCAACGCGGTATGCATAATAAAGCCTGGAGTGCGCTGTTCTGGTGTAATCACGATCAGCCACGCATCGTTTCTCGCTTTGGCGATGAGGGCGACTATCGCACACCGTCAGCCAAAATGTTGGCGATGGTGCTGCACGGCATGCAGGGTACCCCCTATATTTATCAAGGGGAAGAGATCGGGATGACCAACCCCGGCTATGATACCCTGGAGCAATATCGCGATATAGAGAGCCTGAATATCTACGCGGAACATCTCGCCAAAGGTGAAACGCCAGCACAGGTGTTGCGTATTCTTGCCCACAAATCACGCGATAATGGGCGCAGCCCGATGCAGTGGTCAGCTGCGCCGTCGGCAGGCTTTACGTCAGGTACGCCCTGGATATCCCCCGGAACAGGTTACGCGGAGATCAACGTTTCGCAGGCACTTGCCGATCCGCACTCGGTGTTTTACACCTACCAACGGTTGATCGCCCTGCGTAAAGCGCTTCCACTGCTGACCTATGGCGACTATCACGACCTGGCCCCTGAGCATCCAACCCTCTGGTTCTATCGCCGCCGCTAGCAGGGACAGCAGTTGCTGGTGCTCGCCAACCTGAGCCGGGAAATACAGTATTACGCGCTGCCTAACCAGCAGTTCCCCCAGCGCTGGCGTCTGCTGCTGAGCAACTATGATGATCCTCCCGTGCACCCGGCGTCACTGACACTGCGCCTTTATGAGGCGATTTATTGGCTGTCTGATACCGAACTCTGAGAGTGAAGGTCACAATTTACTCCTTCAGCACGGCGAAAAGCCTCAGCGATAAATCACCACAGTGGTCGGGCACAGAGATAGCACAGTGCCCGGAAGCCAGCGCATCCTGCACGCCAGAATGCTCAAGGTCGACGCTAAAGCAGAGGTTTTCCCAATTCAAAGGAATAACAGCAGGAATGTGGTTAACCGGTTGTAACGGTTTGTCCTGACTCTCTGCGGCTTGGCGCACATGGACAGCATGCAGTGTGCCAACCTCACACCGCGTCATGATATGCGCGCGCAGCCGGTGCCAAGGACAGGAAGAGCGTGCCAGAAGATAGATTTCAGAGACGGAATCCAGATTATGCGGTTGCAACTGCCCGACCCACAGATGATCTTTTTCGCGCCTCAGCGCGATCTCCACGGCTCTGGCAGGTATGCAGGTTTCAAGCAACGCATTAAGTAGTGAAAAGAGAGACGAAAACACCTCTCCAAGACGAGAATGGTCATAGCGGGGAATGTCAGCCGTGCTCCACGCCGGCGTATAGGGCAACAGCGGCCCGGCTAATTTAACCAGCTCGCGATAAACCAATTCCGGATGCAACGCAGTTGTCAGGCTAACTTCACTCAGCACGGACTCGTAGCGATTTAACACATTCAACAACCAAAATAGCGGGATATCGGGCTGTCCATGCTTTCTGGGATGTTCATGACGCAGCGCCAGCAGGCGGCGATGTTTGATGCGAGAACGCAACAACAGTTGCTTCGACTGTGCCATCAGCATCGGCGAGGAGGAAAACGTTAGCAACGGTGGAATGAACGAGGAATCGATTTCCCAACGTCCTTGCCCATTGCGATTAAGTCGCGCAATGGGATACGTTTGATAATCACGGTTTTCATCAACGCTAAAGCGTACACAAATTGCAGAGCTCGCGGCCACACTGTTTTCTCGGGGTTCTCTATCCGGCGTTTTCACGCCATAGGCTAATGCAGGCGGTTCCTGCACACGAGAAGGGTGAGGTAACGGATCGCACTGGTGCCCGTTGGAAGGGAGCGCCAACAGCACATCCACCTGTTGCAGCTGTTGTGCCAAACGTTGATCCAACGGTACTGCACAAGAAAGCGCGGGCAAGCCGGCAGAGTCAATCCACGTACCGTCGGGCAAACACAGGCGCAGTTGCTTTAGCGTTAAAGACTGATGCTGTATCGCCTCCTCATCAAGTTGTAACGCTTCAACACCCCATGCATTTGACAATGACTGGGGTAAAGCGTGTTTGCGGCTCAGTCTGTTCTGCTCCGAAGTAAGCAGAGATGGCCGGGAAGAAAGCAAGGTGCCTCTGTTCCATCGAGGCCTTGGCGTCTTCATGCTTGATGGTTCTCCTCAATATCTTCATGCATTCTGGCAATGCCGATTTATACAGCAGAGTATCTCAACCGACGTGTATGATGATAATACCTGCACCAACCCCGAACCCAAGGCAGTAATGCACTTATCCATTTAGTGATATTATTTACAGGTAAGAGTAACGTTAATGACGGCAACACAGTAGCAGATATGGTAGCCAGGAAGAAACAAAATCACCCACAGAAAAAACAAATGAGAATCTTCGCTTATCAAAAAGATATTTAGCTTCGATAAAAAAGTGACGAATTTATTCCGTTGCACACGTGCAATATAATAACAGCAAGATAATATTTTCCTAAATATAGTCAGCGTATCAAGAAAGGTGAGAAAACAGCACGGTAATAATCACATTATCACAGTAACCAATTGAAAAATAATGTTAACGGCGCGCCAACAGCAGGCCAAGCACTAACCCTAACGATGCACCTACGCCGACACCGTGCCACGGTTTTTTATGCACATAGCAGTCCGCACGATTCGCAACTTGTTTTGCTTTAGCATAATAACTGTCGGAAATACCCAATCTCGCTTTAACTTCCAATAGAGCATTCTTCGCATTTTTCTTTAACGTTATATAGGCTTCATCTGCGCTATCGCCAGAATAACGTAATATATCGTCCAACGTATCTGCTAATAATTTAGCCGTCATTCCGCACCTGATTTTTCTTTTTTCGGGACTTGACGGTATTCTGAAGTTCTGAATTTATTACTGCTTTTTGCAGACCAATCAGCATGAGTACTCCCCACGTTACCATCCGTAACCT
>NZ_JBPETA010000273.1:0-3070 GCF_051710365.1 Symbiopectobacterium sp.
TCAATGCTGTTCAATGTGGCAGTTACTGAACAAGGTTCGCCGCTTCATGGAAACCGTCAGCCCGTTTCCCAGTGGAAAACATGGACAGGCAAAAGTGTAGCGGTATTAGGAACAGCTATTTAGCATGTAGGCCTTTGCGAGGATCATAGTCATAATCCTTGCTATGGCTATAGCTTCCAACCAACTGCGTGGAATAAATCCCGCTCTGATAACGCAGGCCCGTATCCCATGTTTGGCTATAGAGTTGACGGGTATCGACTGTATTGAAGTTGTCGTAATCGCTGCGGTTATCATAGCCATAACCACGTAAAAAACCGCTAAACCGATCATCAAACTTATGCTCAACCGTGCCGTACAGCGATTTACTCAAAAATCCGTCACGGTCGGGCTGCGCAGGCGAAGCGGTACCGTAGGCAACAACATCAAAACCTTTGGTGTATAGATAATTCCCTGCCAAGGTCGCTGTTGTGCTGTCGCCCAAGGCTTGCTGCGTTGCCGCATCGTAGGATTGATAACCTTTCGATCCCACACCGGCAGTTAGTGTAGTATCATTCTTCTCTCTGGTTGTGATGATATTGACTACGCCACCGACAGCATCAGAGCCGTAGACCGCAGAACGTGCACCGCGAATATATTCAATTCGTTGTACTAAAGATACGGGGATTTGGCTAAGGTCTGATGAGCCACTGATACCTGCCTGATTTAAACGAATACCATCAATCAGAACCAGTACATGCCGGCTTTCAGTTCCGCGAATAAATAGAGAGCTTTTTTGCCCCAACCCGCCATTCTGCCCAATATCCACCCCAGGCAAACGGCGCATTACATCGGTCAAGCTCTTCGCCTGCCAGCGGTCAATATCTTCGCGAGTAACCACCGTTGTAGGCGCCAGCACACTATTCACCGGCTGTTGAAAACGGTTAGCGGTAACCACCATGGTGTTGTTGTCAGTTTGCTGCGCCCAGCCAGAAAAAGCCGTGGCAGAGAGCGCCGCCAGCAGCGATAATTTTTTATAAGACATGTAGTTAGCATCCAAATCACATTGCGGATGCCGCATTACCACAATCGATAGCTCGCGACGATCGTGAACATTGCGACGTAAACCGGCAGGTCTTCGGGCTCGGGTGACATTGCTGTTGCAATCAGAAACGACGACTTCCCACCCGCAGGCAGTGTCTGCATTTAATGCTGTCGTTTCCCTTCCCCTTACCGCTGCGCGTCAGCTCCAGATTTTCACTGGATTCCCTTTTAACTCACACTGCGTCAGCACACAGTGCAATACCGGCATGCTATGCTACGATGGCCGCTTACGGATGTCTAGACTTCCGCGATGTGAAATTACTATCGCAGCAACAACGCTGGACATCCCTTCGAGATGCCCTACAATCCGGCCAGTAAACTTCTTTATCACCCTTTCACCGTTTTGAAGCCGAGAACACCATGACGCCAGAGAACCTGCCCATCGAACAGTATGACAACCTGCTTGCGGAAAAGACGGAACGTCTACGGCAGATGATGGTGCCCTTTGCTGCGCCTGAGCCAGAGGTGTTCCGTTCTCCGGTGAGTCATTACCGTATGCGGGCCGAATTTCGCATTTGGCACGAAGGGGACGATCTCTACCACATCATGTTCGATCAGCAGACCAAACAGCGGATCAGAGTCGATCAATTCCCCGCGGCCAGTGCGTTGATTAATCGACTCATGCCCATTCTGATCGATGCACTACGCAACGATGTGATACTGCGCCGCAAGCTGTTTCAGATTGACTATCTGTCGACGATGAGCGGTGAAGTGGTGGTGACGTTTATCTACCACAAGGCGTTAGATGACGCGTGGCAGCAGCAGGCACGCGCACTGCGTGATGCACTACGCGCTCAGGGATTCGCTCTGCAACTGATCGGTCGGGCAACAAAAACTAAAATCTGCCTCGACAGAGATTATGTTGATGAACGCCTGCCAGTCGCCGGGCGTGAGATGATCTACAGCCAGGTTGAAAACAGCTTCACCCAGCCCAATGCCGCCATCAATATCCAAATGCTGGAGTGGGCGCTGAAGGCTACTGCCGGATCAACAGGCGATCTGCTCGAGCTTTATTGCGGTAACGGCAACTTCTCATTGGCACTGGCACGTAATTTTAATCGTGTATTAGCCACTGAAATTGCCAAACCGTCTGTCGCCGCGGCACAATTCAACATCGCCGCGAACCAGATTGATAACGTGCAGATTATCCGCATGGCGGCGGAAGAATTTACCCAAGCACTACAGGGTAAACGTGAATTTACCCGTTTGCAGGGTATCGATTTGTCTGAATATCAGTGCGACACCATTTTTGTCGATCCGCCACGTAGCGGCCTGGACGACCAAACGCTGTCCATGGTGCAGGGTTACTCACATATCCTCTACATCTCCTGCAACCCTGAAACCCTGTGCAACAACCTGACCCAACTCACGACGACACACCGTATCACTCGTCTGGCATTGTTCGATCAGTTTCCCTATACCCATCATATGGAATGCGGTGTGCTGTTAGAAGAGAAGAAGGCGGAACCACCTTCTTCATCGCGAAAATGCAATCATCGGGACGCAGTTGCGTCGTCTACCGGGCGGCGCTTTTTAAGCAGCAAGCCGATCCAGAACACCAACACGACACACAATAATGAAGGCAGGAAGTTCGAGCCAATCTGTGGGTATTCAACGCGAACCAATGCGCTATACAGCAGCAGCCCCAGCAAAAAGCAGGCGGCGACCAGCAGCGGTATGCCTTCAGGCATCTCAATATTGAGGTAACGCTGGTGCAGGCAGTAAACCGAGAGCACCAGAGCAACCAGCGGAAAGACGGAAAAGGGCACGATTGAACTGAACAAGGCGGCAAATGAACCATTGACCGATAAACCTGCGATCAATGCCAAAACCAGGGTACCTTTTTCTTGATGAGGGTATTTTGTCATGATGTGTATTAGTCGCGACTTGATCTGACACTGGACCTTGCAAGGTTGAGAGTTACCGGTTTTGATATGGGTGTCCAATCCTTATACAAAACACGAGGTAACTCTCATGATTCATACTAACA
>NZ_JBPETA010000274.1:0-3033 GCF_051710365.1 Symbiopectobacterium sp.
CGCATCGATCATTTTTGCAATACTCAGTTCATCGCACAGTGCAGCGACGAGACCTAAGTGATCTAAGGTTACGGATGGTAACGTGGGGAGTACTCATGCTGATTGGTCTGCAAAAAGCAGTAATAAACTCAGAACTTCAGAATACCGTCAAGTCCCGAAAAAAGAAAAATCAGGTGCGGAATGACGGATACACAGAATTTTACTGCCTTAATCGTACTGTTCTGTGCCAGCGGCACGGGGGTGGTTGGCGCGCTGACGGAAGGGCTGACGGGTGACTATCAACTGCTGATTATCAAATCGGCGCTGGATGTGTTCACCGCGCTGATTTTTTCCTTCACGCTCGGTGCGGCAGTGATTTCAATCGCCGTGCCGCAATTTCTGGTTCAGGCGCTCTTATTTTTTTCCGCGCAATTGATCATGCCGTTTATGAATGACATCACCATGGGGGATTTTGCAGCCTGTGGCGGCATTATCATGATGGCGGTAGGGTTGCGCATCGCGCAGATAAAAATGTTCGCCGTGGTGAATTTCTTGCCTGCGCTGCTGTTTATCATCCCGCTGTCGATTTATTGGCATCGCTGGTTCGGTTAGTTTTATGTGTGCTAAACAAAAGAGAGTAATTAAACGAATTACCCATTATTTGTTTAGTATGTAAAACATTAAGTGTCTTCTTGCTAACCGACTGCTACCATATACCCCGTTTGGGAGTCTGGTAGAAGCAGGATTTCCTCATTTAGACGATAAACATGGGGTGGCAAGATGGACTTTTTTAGTACCAGCAACATTTTGATTCATATCCCGTTCGGTGCGGGAGGGTACGATCTTTCCTGGATAGAAGCCATTGGCGCACTGTGCGGCCTGCTCTGTATCTGGCTTGCCAGCCTGGAAAAAACCATCAATTACCTGTTTGGATTGATCAACGTCTCACTGTTTGCCGTTATTTTTTTCCAGATTCAGCTTTATGCCAGCCTGCTGCTGCAAACCTTTTTCTTTGTTGCCAATGTTTATGGTTGGTATGCCTGGACGCGGCGCACGGAACAGCAGGATATCGCCTTGAAAATACGCTGGCTGCCACTCCCCAGATTGCTTGCCTGGTCAGCGCTGGGTGTGCTCACGATTGGATTAATGACCGTCTACATCGATGCGGTGTTTGCTGCGCTGACTGGCGTCGCGGTGACCGTGATGCAGAGCATGGGGGTGCAGGTGACCATGCCGACATTGCAGCCGGATGCGTTTCCCTTCTGGGATTCCAGCATGATGGTGCTCTCCATGATAGCGATGGTTTTGATGACGCGTAAGTATGTGGAGAACTGGATTCTGTGGGTCGTGGTTAACATTATCAGCGTGGTGATCTTCACCTACCAGGGTGTTTATGTGATGGCGTTGGAATACCTGATCCTGACCGGTATCGCCCTCAACGGCACCTGGTTGTGGATCAAGGAAGCGCGCCAGCGTCCAACACCATCAGTACCTACAGCGCAGAGCGTAAAGTGCGCGTTGGAAAACGCGGCATAGCGGTAAGCTAACAGCATTTTATCGCGTAAAATTACGCGATGTTGTTGTGGGTACGCCATACGCTTGACTTATCATTTGTGCGCTGCAATATGAACAGTTCCGTTTTTAAACGCTAGGGTAATCGCCCTGCAACCGTTTCCTATTGGCAAGATGTGGCATGTTCTGCGCAAGAATCGATGGATGAATGATGAATTACCAAAATGATGACTTAAGAATTAAAGAGATCAAAGAGTTGTTACCTCCTGTCGCTCTGCTGGAGAAATTTCCGGCTACCGCACGTGCGGCAGAAACGGTCTCATTTACCCGCTCGGCAATTCACAAGATTCTGCATGGTACTGACGATCGTTTGCTGGTGGTGATTGGCCCATGCTCGATTCACGATACCAAGGCCGCAAAAGAATACGCCGCCCGTTTGCTCACGCTGCGCAACGAGTTAAGCGACGAGCTGGAAGTCGTGATGCGTGTCTATTTCGAGAAACCGCGCACCACCGTGGGTTGGAAAGGACTGATTAACGATCCGCACATGGATAACAGCTTCCAGATTAACGATGGATTGCGTATTGCCCGTCAACTGCTGGTGGAAATCAACGATAGCGGGTTACCTGCTGCGGGTGAGTTCCTGGACATGATATCGCCACAGTATCTGGCAGATCTGATGAGCTGGGGTGCCATCGGCGCACGCACTACGGAATCTCAGGTACACCGCGAATTGGCTTCCGGTCTCTCTTGCCCGGTTGGCTTCAAAAACGGCACCGATGGCACGATTAAAGTGGCGATCGATGCCATTAACGCCGCGAGTGCGCCACACTGCTTCCTATCGGTGACCAAATGGGGTCATTCTGCCATCGTCAACACCAGTGGCAACAACGATTGCCACATTATTTTGCGTGGCGGAAAAGCACCGAATTACAGCGCCGAGCACGTCAGCGCCGTGAAGGATGGGCTGGAAAAAGCCGGACTACTCCCGCAGGTGATGATCGATTTCAGTCATGCCAACAGCAGCAAACAGTTTAAGAAGCAGATGGACGTGGGGGCTGATGTGTGCGCGCAGATAGCGGGTGGTGAACGTGCTATCACGGGTGTGATGGTGGAAAGCCATCTGGTAGAAGGCAACCAGAGTCTGGAAAACGGTGAACCACTGGTTTATGGTTGCAGTGTGACTGATGCATGTATCGGCTGGGAAGATACTGAAGTGCTGTTGCGTCAATTAGCTGCGGCGGTTAAGCAACGTCGTGTGGGTTGATAGCTAACGCTTTTCGTCATTTCTCACCGCTCATCCTCGGCTCTGCCGAGGATATTTGACAATAGTCATTCGCTCCTCTTGCAGGAAAATCTCGCTTTCATGAGGGTAATAGAAACTTCTGTTCGCTTATATTTTAAGCGCCAGTACGCTCTAAATAACTGTTCCGAATAGTAGATCACCTGAAGGGAACTCAGTCCGAGTTGAGCGATCTGATCAATCGATAAAGATCCCAAATCATCAACCGGACTGAGCGATGTCGAGCATAGCACCGATAC
>NZ_JBPETA010000275.1:0-3015 GCF_051710365.1 Symbiopectobacterium sp.
GCCTTGTTATAGGAGGGCCAGTTAGTGATTTTAAAATTTTGTTTTGCCATGGAGACCTGATTTTGAAACAACTATGGTGATCTGTTCCGATGATTACCCAAACTTTCTATTTATTCAACAAAGCCGGGCATTGCCTGAAACTATTTTCTGGAAAAAGCATTTTTTTCGCAGACCGCAATGTCAACACGAATGGATAGAATATAGCTATACGCCGCCGGAACTGGTGGTTGAACGCGCTCAAGGGTGTGGGTCACGTATTCAATGAGTGTATTGCTACATAGTCTGGCATGCAAAAAAGGTGTTTAAAACCAGCCTGAATGCATGAAGAGAACATAGAGCATGAATACTATTTTTATTGCGGAGCAACACATTGAATACGTGACCTGCTCAAGGGTGTGAGGTGATTATCACCAATAAAGTGGTGCTGACGCGTGAGATTCTGCAAGCGTTGCCTGCGCTAAAACTGATCGCGGTTACCGCAACCGGTGTGAACAATATTGATGTCGTTGCCGCACAGGAACTGGGGATCGCCGTGCGCAACGTTCCTGTTTATTCGACGCAATCGGTCGCTGAACACGTGATCGCCATGATATTTTCTCTCAAGCATAGTCTGATGTTTCGATCATCCGGTGAAAGATATCGCGGGTTCAACGTCGGCATCATCGGTTCCGGTGCGATAGGGCAAGAGGTCGCACGATTAGCCAGTGCGGTGGGCATGAAAGTGTTGTTTGCGGAACGACGTGGTGCGGCGCAGTGTCGGCCCGGTTATTTACCGTTTGAACAAGTGATGCAAACGGCTGATGTTATCTCTCTGCATTGCCCACTGACAGCGGATACCCAGGGTTTGATCAACGCACAGACGTTGGCACTGTGTAAGCCGTCGGCGTTTATCATCAATACGGCGCGCGGGGCGTTGGTGGATGAACCAGCGTTGCTGTCGGTACTTTTGCAGCATCGCATTGCGGGGGCGGCGTTGGATGGATTGACTCAGGAGCCACCGTCGTTGGATAACCCGCTGATGAAAGCCGCAAAAACCATGCCGAACTTGTTGATTACCCCGCACATCGCCTGGACATCGGGCTCTGCGTTGCAAGTGCTGATGGAAAAAACCATCGCCAATATCGATGAATTTGTGCAGCAGCAAGGGCTCTAACGATATTCGGTGCCTGATTCGAGCGGATGCACGCGCCGAGATAGCGCGCAGCGGGCCGTTGTTGGCCCGCCACCGATAAGGCGCTTACTCTGTGATTACAGTTTATCGAAGGGAAATGAGTTTTTGATGTAGCGCGTGTAGTAACGGTACTTTGCCATACTGGACAGCAACTCTTCATAGATCATCCGGGCGACACCTTTGTACAGATAGACGCTGCCGTTCAGCAGTTCAATTTCCAGATGTTTTTTTTCTTCATCATAGCCGACAGAAAACAGTTCGCTTGAAGCCACTAGTTTACGTTGCAAATCAAATCCCTCCCAGTGAAATCCCCCTGTTTATACGTCGCCCTATTCTGACGTAGCGTTCCGCTAAACAGGTCCATGAAACAGTTTCTTGCATTGCCCAGTCAATCATCGATTGTGTGACAAAAAAAGCAGTTTAACAATCTGTTGCTGAATGCAATATCGCAAAAAACGCTATCAAAGCGTCGTGTGATAGTTGATTGTCGGTACAACGTAAGCGATCGGCAGGGAAGGAATGAGGCAGATCAGACTACCTGCCTCATTGGAGGATGCCGCTTAAGCCTTCAGATGGCTGGCATGAAAACGCAAATGGTCTTCAATAAAGCTGGCAATAAAGTAGTAGCTGTGATCATAGCCAGACTGCGTGCGTAACGTCAGCGGCCAACCCTGTTCCTCTGCCTGCTATGCCAGGCGCGCGGGCTGCAACTGATCGGGTAAAAACTGATCGCTATCGCCCTGATCGACCAGCAGCGGCAATCGAGCCGAGGTCTGCGCCAGCAGATAGCAGGTGTCATATTCACGCCAGGTCGTTTCATCTGTGCCCAGATAAGCGGTAAAGGCTTTACGTCCCCAGGGAACCTCGCTTGGGTTAACGATTGGCGCAAACGCGGAAGCGGACCGATAACGTTCCGGATGACGCAGTGCCAGCATTAATGCACCGTGACCGCCCATTGAGTGCCCACTGATCGACTGACGATCGCTGACGTTGAAATGTTCACGCACCAGCGCAGGCAGCTCGCTGCTGACATAGTCGTACATGCGATAGTGCGCAGCCCAAGGCGCTTGGGTGGCGTTGACGTAAAATCCCGCCCCCTGGCCCAGGTCGTATCCCGGATCGTTAGCAACCGCCTCGCCACGTGGGCTGGTATCCGGCATCACCAGTACCAGCCACAGTTCAGCGGCGATACGCTGCGCGCCAGCCTTGGTGGTGAAGTTCTCATCATTGCAGGTCAACCCGGACAGCCAATACAGCACCGGCGGTGACGTATCATCTGCGGTTGGCGGCAAATAAATGCTGAACGTCATCGGGCCATTCACACTGCTCGAGGTATGACGATAGCGCTGTTGCCAACCGCCAAACAGGCGATGCTCTTCCAGTAATTCCAGCGTCTCGTTCATGGGGGCGTGCCTCCTTGTGCGCGGATTAACGATAGTGGATAACGGTACGAATCGATTTGCCTTCATGCATCAAATCGAAGTCTTCATTAATCTGTTCCAACGGCATGGTATGAGTAATGAAATCTTTTAGCGGGAATTCGCCTTTCAGATAGCGATCGACGATACCGGGCAGTTGACTGCGGCCTTTCACACCACCAAACGCTGAGCCGCGCCATACGCGTCCAGTCACCAATTGGAACGGACGAGTAGCGATTTCTTCTCCGGCACCGGCAACGCCGATGATAACGGATTCGCCCCAACCCTTGTGGCAGCACTCTAGGCTGTGTCCCTTAATTGCTTGAGCTATAGTATCCATCTGTTTCTACGACACTTTGGATTATGGCTCGCTACGATCTTTCTGATGAAGCATGGGCAATCATTGAGCCCTTGTTACCAACCGTT
>NZ_JBPETA010000276.1:0-3011 GCF_051710365.1 Symbiopectobacterium sp.
GCCATGGCGATGGTCAAAGCGCTTAACCGGATCACGCTATTAGGAATGCCGAACAGTATTCGCATCACGTAACAATCGACCCGATGGGGCACAGTCGTTACAAGTTCTGATTTATTCAACAAAGCCCCAAAAAAGGTTAAGAAACGGCGTGTTAAAACGCGTCATGTCGATCATCAGGTGCAGGAAGTCCAGAAGTACCGCATCAATGCCCTGCTTTTTTTGCGTATATTGATAGACATAGTTAGCCAGCGAAATGCAGGTTGATAGCAGAGCAGGGATAAAAAGGATCCATCCTGTAATGCGTTTTATAATTGCAATAAGACCCGCCTGTTGGTACGTCATGAGTTCCCCTTATAAATGACGCGATAAAATAGCCTTCACCCGGCACGATCGACGCCGAGGTAGTGGGCAGGCAACACCGAAACAGAAGCAGCTGGCATATCCCATTGCATTATAACCATAATTACCGTTGATAGGCAGTGCAGGCCCCCTTACACGACGTCCCATGACACTGAAAACTGTGGTAGCCTGTCAGTGACACAGCTGAAATGAACGGCCCAGAAGCGGCCAACTCAGCCAAATGGCCTCTTATTACCTGACAGGAGACGTAAATGTCTGTAGCCAACACGCCTCGTGCCGCCTTGTTTGATATGGACGGCTTGCTGATCGATTCAGAACCTTTATGGGAGCAAGCTGAGGTAGAAGTGATTGCGGCATTAGGGGTGGATACCTCTGTGCGCGATACCCTGCCCGACTTGTTAGGCTTGCGTATCGATCTGGTGGTTGACCTGTGGTATCAGTATGCCCCCTGGAAAACCCCCAGCCGCAGTGAGGTGGTCAAGCGTATTATCGCCCGCACCCTTGAACTGGTGGATGAAAGCCGCCCGCTCTTGCCCGGCGTGGAGCACTCCTTACAGTTGTGTCGTGAACAGGGTTTTCGCATTGGACTGGCATCCGCCTCTCCGCTGTTTATGTTGCAACACGTATTGCACACCTTTGGCCTGACACACTATTTCGATACGCTGGCCTCTGCGGAATCACTGCCTTTCAGTAAACCTCACCCACAGGTCTATTTAAACGCGGCGCAGGCGCTGGATATTTCACCGCTACGCTGCGTCACACTGGAAGATTCTGTCAATGGCATGATTGCCACCAAAGCCGCGCGTATGCGCTCCATCGTGGTACCAAGCAATGCGCATGCTCAGGATCCGCGTTGGGTACTGGCTGATAAAAAGTTGAATTCACTGCAAGTGTTAACGCTGGAAGATTTGACAGGAAACTGACGGGACTGACAGAGCGCATAAACCGGCCAAGCGTCTGGCCGGTGTACAACGCGTTAAAGCGGCAGCGCTTAGAGGAAATCGGCGCGTTTAGGATTGAAGGTATCAATCAGGATGCTGCCATCTTCCAATGACACCACACCGTGCATTTCATTCTTAACAGCCAGATAGGCATCGCCCGTTTTCAGAATGTGTTTTTCTCCTTCAATCACCACTTCAAAGCTGCCCGCAGCAACGTAGGCGATCTGATCGTGGATATCGTGCTTATGCGGCGTGCCGATAGCGCCTTTATCAAAATGCACCAACACCATCATCAGGTTGTCAGTCCAGGTCATGATTTTGCGTTTAATACCGCCGCCCAGTTCTTCCCACGGGGTTTCATCATCAATAAAGTAGCGTTTCATGGTCACTCCTTCCTATTCATTGTTATGGCCTAATTCCCAACGGGATGCGGGTAGGCACAGCATACGGATTGCGCCATTCTAGTAACATTCGTTACGAACGAAACTGAAAAGGTGTAAAAGCATGACGACCTTCAAGAAATAAATAAAACAATATTTCACTTTTATTGAATTGCTATACCATCAGCTTAATGCTTCTCCAAACATGGAAGCGCCGGGCGCGCACCGGAACAGGCCAGGTTGTCACTGCCACGCAGCCTGATCAGTTTTGCCCGGCGCTTTCCTTCTCCCGACAGTGGGTAAGCGCAAAGTAGCGTACCAAGAACCAGTAGCAGCAAGCAGACCTGGCTAGCAGCATCCCGGTTCTTTACTACACTTCTCTGGTTTCACCAATGAAAGCAATACGGTAGCAATTCTGGCCGATAGCACGCTGACAAGCTCAAACATTTTTTTAACAGATAACGCGACACGTTCCAACAATGCGTTTTTTTAATATATATTTCAATTAGTTAATTAAAACAAGAAGGCACATACCTTGCTAAAACCGCCTTCTTAAAAAAATAAAAACAACGTTCCAACTTTGATCCCACTTTCGAGATTGCGTGCATGACGAGTGTGCAAATAGCGCAATATAATAAATCGAAACAGTGTTTCTATTTATAAGGAACTGCAACGCAGTTCGATAAGAAGGTTCTCGATGAGTATTTTTACGACGTTACGCACCAGCCCTGAAACGACACTCAACGAATGGTTAGCCGCCTTGGATAGCCATATCGCTCGCGTATCGCAGGCCGCCCAAAGTCATAAAAATCCTTCGCCTCTGCGAGCAGACGGCTTCGATATCACCACGCAAGAACCCGTAGTGGGCTTTGTTGAATAATAGGTAATCATGCTGTTTTTCTATGCCAGTTTTGGTAGAAAATGCTTGTCATCTTAGGTGTACAGTTTTCTCATGAGGCCTAACTGCATGATTTTGCGTTGCGAGGATCCGTCGTTTCACTTGGCTGCCAGCATAAAATCTATTTATTCAACAAAGCCCCCGTAGTGTGGAAATTCCCGGATGGGCATGATGCTCCTATCGCGAATTTCGCCAGCCAACAAAACTGGTTGAGAACATTAAGCGCCATGAGCGTTATTACCGGTGATGCCCGTTATGAACAGCAGGCAACGGATTACACCGACTATTTCTTAAAACATTATGTCGATCCGTCATTCCGCACCTGATTTTTCTTTTTTCGGGACTTGACGGTATTCTGAAGTTCTGAATTTATTACTGCTTTTTGCAGACCAATCAGCATGAGTACTCCCCACGTTACCATCCGTAACCTTG
>NZ_JBPETA010000277.1:0-3010 GCF_051710365.1 Symbiopectobacterium sp.
TGGGATTGTTAGTATGAATCATGAGAGTTACCTCGTGTTTTGTATAAGGATTGGACACCCATATCAAAACCGGTAACTCTCAACCTTGCAAGGTCCAGTGTCAGATCAAGTCGCGACTAATACAATTGATATCACAATCCGTACCCCGTTTCGGTGGTGGTGTCACTGGCTAAAACGCCGCACCACACTGCGTGAACTGCGTCGACTCAATGATGCTCAGCTCAAAGACATTGGACTCACTGCTCACGATGTCGACCGCTTTCGCTAAACAGAGGTTCCGACCGGACGGGTTGAGTGCGGTCGGGTTTACAGCATCCATCCAGTATGGTTCTATGTCCCGGCGTTACTCTCTCAGCCATGCGCATGGCGTTAACTCAACCCGAATGACATCATCATGCGTAAGTTCGCCATTTGGTTACTCTTGACGGCCCTATCCGCTCTCGCTCTGAGCATTCATACGCTGCAACAGCAGTATGAAGAACACAGGGCCGAGTTCCGTATCCTTTATCGTGATGTGGCACTCAAACTTTCTCAGCATGATGTCATCCTGACGCTGCTTTCCGCCGCCAGCGATCCCGAGAGGGTCAAAAAAGCGTTTCCCCAAATTCTTATCTTAAAAACACGCTCACCGGAATACAGTGCTACCGAGCCGCAACTGGCGGGCAATGGCACCTATTGGCTAAACGGCCAGCACGTCTCGCTGCTGATCGACCTCAAGCAGGTACTCAGCACACTGCCGCAGAGCAATGCATTCCGCACCCTGAGTTTGTACTTGCATGACACCCCTCTGGTGGTGCTTGGTGATGCAACTACAACGCCTTACTGGCAGTGGCATAAAGCGCTGGTGGGCGATTCGCAGCCGTTTGAGCTTTCAGCAGGAAACGATCCCGACTGGCGCCATCTGCCCTGGATCAGCATGCTGTTGTTTGCTCTACTCTGTGCGATCGTCGTAGAGTTTGTCAGCCGCTATCTGATGTATAAACGTCAACGTGTGCTGGCGGATTTACGTGCACAGTTTTCCGAACTCACCCGGCTCAATACCATGGGGGAGATTACCGCCGGTATGGTGCACGAACTGAATCAGCCGCTTACTGCGATTCTGAGTTACAACCAAACCGCCCTGAGTTTGCTGAAACAAGAAAAGAGCGCGGAGATCGCCCCTCTGCTCGACGCCGCCGTCGTGCAAACCAAACGGATCAGCGCCCTGCTCACCGATTTACGCCAAAAAATGCACAGCGACCACGTTCCCTTACAGCCAGTCAATCTGAAACTGGTCTGGTCACGGGTGCTGATGCTGCTGGAAAACGAGTTGCATGCCGGGAAAGTGAAAATCATCAACAAAATCCCCGATGACCTGCCACCGTTTCTCGCCGCACCGCAGTGGGTTGAGCAAATTCTGCATAACCTGCTGCTCAATGCGATCCAGGCACAGCAAAATAGCGCCTCCAAATCGGCATGGGTTGAGATCGCTGCGCACCCGATAGAAAAGGGCATTACACTGACCCTAACGGACGGTGGACCGGGTTTATCTGAGCAGGCGCTACAGAATGTCTTTCTGCCCTTTTTCACTACTCGACAGGGGGGACTAGGGCTCGGGATGGCGCTGACTCAAACGTTGGTTCAGGGTCTCAACGGCGACATCAGCGCAGAAAATGTCGCTGGCAGCGGGGCCCGATTCATACTGTGGTTTCCTTTCAACGCAGAGGAGCAGGACCAATGACGCTGTGTGTTTATCTGATTGACGATGATGACGCTATCCGAAATTCACTCAGTGCATTGCTGGCTACCGTCGGGTGGCAAACGCAACCCTATGCCAGCATTGCTGATTTTGAACAGCATCACAGCGACTGGCGCTCACTGCACGGCTGTCTGCTGCTCGATATTCGTATGCCAGGCAAAACAGGGCTAACCCTGTTAGAGGAGTGGCAACAATGCGGCATGGATATCCCCGTCATCATCATGACAGGTCATGGCAATATCAATTTGTGCCGACGTGCCTTTAAAAGTGGTGCCTTCGAGTTTTTGACCAAGCCCATCGATGCGGATCTGCTGCTCGAAACGGTTTCTGGCGCGATGACACAGTTTCAAACGCAGGCCAACCAGCGCCAACAAGCCACACAGTTACGGGATAAGCTCAATACGCTTTCCGCGCGCGAACATGAAGTGATGGCGCTGATGATGGAGGGAAAATCGAAAAAAGAGATCGCCAAAGATCTGGAACTCTCCTCCCGCACCGTGGAGGCACACCGCGCCAATCTGTTCGTCAAACTGGAAATAAACTCGCTGGCAAAATTGATAAAACTGTATGGCGGGCAATCGCTTATCGATAAAACTCCGTAAAATTACGCAGTGGCTTGAGTAATCAACCGAATGGTTCCTTCCAGAGGCTCTGGTTACGCTGTCCTTGTCGCATACCTCCCAAGGACAACAGGAGCCAGAACATAATGAAACGTCTGGTCACGTATTCAATGTGTTGCTCCGCAATAAAAATAGTATTCATGCTCTATGTTCTCTTCATGCATTCAGGCTGGTTTTAAACACCTTTTTTGCATGCCAGACTATGTAGCAATACACTCATTGAATACGTGACCCAGAATTGCTGCTGTGATGCGTATATCCGGTTGAGACTCCCGTGTGAACGGGAGTCTCAACCTGTCAGTTATTTACTTTGGTAATCTTTCAGAATCTGCCGTCCGGCAATATAAATCATTATTTCATCAGTACCGCCGCCAATCCTTTCGCAGCGCACGTCACGCCAGAAACGGGATACGCGTGCGTCATCCGTATAACCCAGCCCGCCCATGATCTGAATGGCGTCATCGATCACTTCCAGTGCGGTGCGTGCGCAATAAAGTTTGCACAACGCGGCACTGGTGCGTAATGAGACCCTGTACACGATTCTGTGTAAATGCCTTTTCTCAGTAGTGACCGTCCAGACGATCACCGAACTCGATAATAAAGCGGCTCATAGCCATACGCCAGTCCCTCAGCGGCATCGTCCATTTTTGTG
>NZ_JBPETA010000278.1:0-2982 GCF_051710365.1 Symbiopectobacterium sp.
GCCTTGTTATAGGAGGGCCAGTTAGTGATTTTAAAATTTTGTTTTGCCATGGAGACCTGATTTTGAAACAACTATGGTGATCTGTTCCGATGATTACCCAAACTTTCTATTTATTCAACAAAGCCGTCATAGCCTCACCCGCTAAGTGGGCGCTGTGTGTTATTGAAAGGGGAAATAAAAAAGCCGAGCAATTAGCTCAGCCTTGAATGTGGTGGAACCCGATAAAATCGAACTATCTCCTGATGCCCTTCAGGCATCCGCGCGAACCATCTACGCCAGAGTTCCAAATACAAAGCCCCTGCATTTCTGCAAGGGCTTGAATGGGTGCCGCGTTAAGCCGTCATGCAGAAGTTAACTATCTGCGGACGGGTAACACGGACTTGAATGACAACGCCATCATCCAGATGGCGGCCTGCCAAGTCGCACCCTTTGCAGGTCTTGAAGCCGATCAAGTCGGAGACAGCAAAAAGCCCCAACCACTTGCAGGGAGTTGAGGCTTCATGTCCTGCGCGCTTTTGCCGCAGCATGAATAGATTATGTGTTATAACGTTATAACAGTCAAGCACTTTAGCTGATCGTTTGATCAGTTAATCAGCCTCATCAGATTCTCTTTGACGAAGTTGCGGCGCTCATCTTCGTTGGTAAGCACAACGACACCACGCTTTTCCAAGTATTGGAATAGTGTTTCAACATTCCCTATAAAACAATTAGAGGCAACCACTTCCGTACGTGTCACAGAGCAATCTTCATAGTCAATAACAATTCTGCCAGAGATAGCAGGCAAGCTATTTTGTGAAGATGCTCTGTCGATAAATTCACCCTCAATCGGTACACGAGCGGCGAGAGATAACGCCTCGGTAAAATTATCTTCGGGAATTTCTTTATAGCTGCAACCGAAGTGGCTTTTCAGTGCTGACCACAGTGTGATGGTTGCTTTCGCCTGATGCTCTTGCGGAACGCTTCGACCACGATTAATCACTAACTGTTTGATGGCTTCTTGTTGTTCGATAGTTAATTTGCCCGGTAATGATTTTGTTTTGCACGTTAGATGTTTCGATTCTTTCAGATTGAAGTAGCAGTCTTCCAGCTGCTCGAACACATCCCATGCTTTGTCGGTCTCAAGCATCTTCGCATGTCTAGCCGCTCCTCGTTCTGTCCAAAGGATGAGAGCTCGTGTTTTGGCAGAAATTTGTAACTGACCCATTGTCAGTCGCAAACTTTTAAGTTCATCCCCGGTTGCCTTGAAGAAATGTTTTCCTTCGATGAAGCGATCGGTGTTGCGTTTATAGTTTTGCTGAATGTTGTTAGCATCAACTGCATACAACTGAGCCAATAATTCAGTAGTGATTACCGGAATCTGATTATGAATAATTGTGGAAATCGTTTCTGCAGAAATTTGAGTTGCCATGGGATTTTCCTTTTCAGTAAGGTTAATCACCACCGTCAGGCTCGAATCTTAGGGTGGTGAGACATACAGGGTTCGAACTACCGGCTGAAAAGACCCGGTGAACCTCGCGGTTCCCCTGCACGCCCCACCATTATTTGATGTGCCCGTGCTTCGTGCATAAAAAAACCGCTAACGCGGCTATGCGTCTTTTCAGATACCCGGGGCTCGAATCCCAGCACCTGGATTTACAGGTGCTGAGTGACTATAACGCATGGGTTGATCTTCCGTCAATAAGATTACTGGGTTACACTTGGCTTAACACAGGAGGATCCGCTATGGGCCAAGTCGCATTTGATACTCAAGAATTCGTCGAGACACTGGAGAACGCCGGGCTGCCGAAAGACCAGGCTAAGGCTATTTCTATTGCTGTCCGTAAGTCTCACGAAGTTGCTGATGTAGCCACAACACGTGACCTTGAGGACGTGCGTAAAGATTTAACATTTCAGATCACTGACGTTCGCAAAGATTTGCAGCTTGAAATGGCAGGCATCCGTTCCGAACAAAAGCTCATCCGCTGGATGCTTAGTGCGCTCATTGCTGGCATGATTTCATTAATTATCAAAGCATTTTTTGTAGCCTCAGTGTAACATCAGGCTGCCTCCAAAAGTTCAGCAACTCGCCCTGCTACGTAGGCCTCAGCGCGAGCAAGGCATGCTGTAACGTAATCTGGACGATTTTCAATCTTTCTGGCTATAGCCCTGCACGACACCTTGCCCTTGTAATACGCCACCACGATATCGTATCCCAGCGGGTCGAAGTGCTTGAGCCGCCCTACCGCCCGGTCAACTATCTCACCGTCGGCATCAGACAGCATGGGCCGAATATCGCTGCTTGCCGTGACGAGGGGCCATGCCGCCTTGTACTCAGTGCCAATGCGTGAGCCGCTCCAGTTTCCCCATGCCGTCAACAGGTATCGAATATCTCTCATTTCACCGCTCCCCAGTTTTTGCCGTTTTTGATGCTGTAGAGATGCTGCTTGCTGGTCTCGAATTTCCTCGCCACCTCCGCCACCGGCATACCGGAGGCCAGAAGTGCCCGAATAAGCGGAATATCTCCCGCCGTCAGTCGCACACGCTGTCTCATGCCGCTTCCCCCATGCGATAGGTAATGCCCTCCTGATACCAGGGCGGTAGCGTGAACTCGATTCGCCAGATATTTCCGCCGGCCCGTAATTCCCGCAGTCGCTTGAGCTCAGTTTTCATGTGCTGATAAATCTCATCCATCTGCCACGGCTTTAACCGCACCGGCACTGCTGCCAGATGCGCCACGCGGTCAATGACCATCTCCCCATAAGTGATGTTGGCGTGCATCGTGAACTCATACGGGTCTTCACCCAACTTACGGTGGCAGCCCACGCAATGAGCAAAAGCATTGAAGGGATGGTATCGGGTTGCCTTGTGTCGGCGGGACTTGAAATGGGAACAATGGAGATGGCCGTGGTCGTGATGAAAATAGTTACCGCAATAATCGCACTGCCAGTTGGTCCTCTCGCGCACAAGCTCGGAAAATACCGCGTCATGCTTATCGCGTTTTAG
>NZ_JBPETA010000279.1:0-2981 GCF_051710365.1 Symbiopectobacterium sp.
GAGTTCAGTATTGGTGACAGACCACCACAAGTATCCAACCTCAATTCTGTTCACAAGACCATCGTTGATGTTCTCGGCGAGCGATACCGTCGAATTTATTCTTAAAGTAGGTGCGGAATGACGGGTTCAAATCTGTTCCAGACAGATTTGTCATTCGCTTGCCGCCTTCCTGCAACTCGAATTATTTAGGGTATATATCCATTATTCCCCGCGCAATGCCTCCGCAGGAGACTGTCGATAGGAGAGCACGGCAGGAAGCGTCAGCACCACGGCAGCCACGGCCAGCAGTAGCAGCACGAACCACAGATCGTCTTCGCCCAACGTAATCGGCAAGACAAAGCCACTCTTTTCACTCATGACAATCGCCACTGCCTGAGCAGCGGCGTAGCCCAGCCCCACACCGATCGCCACACCGGCAAACACCAGTGACATCAATCCGCTCCAGATCAACAGGAAAATACCGGTACGCTGCGCGCCGAAAGCACGCAATGCACCGATTTGCTTCTGGCGTTGGCGTAAATGCATCACCGCCACCAGCGCCACCGCCATTCCCACCAACCCTTGCGTACCCATCGCGATATACATCAACAACGCACGAATATCACCGAGGATGGAATAGAGCTTCACCAGCACCTCTCCCGGGAATACCGCCTGCGTCGCCGTGCTGCGATAGAGTGAGCGCAGTTGGTAAGCGCCTGCAATACTTAAGGGTTTTACTACGATAGCAGGAACACCCGCCTCATGGTGATGCGCTTCACTGTCATCATGGTGTTCATGTGCATCGCCCTCGGCGTGCTCATGCCCATCATCATGATCATGATGCTCGTGCTCATCGCCATGGTCGCCGGGTGCATGGATGCCGTGCACACGCCACACCGCATTGACCGGCACCAGAATGGCTTTATCCCAGGCGCTGCCGTCGGCGGGCAGCACGCCGACCACGGTATAGCGCACTTCCGCATGGGCATGGGCCCCCTCTTCCCCGACCTGGCCGTGCACCGGGCTAAAGGTGCTGCCAATCGACAGTCCGGTCCCTGCGCCCACTACGGCTTCAAATCCATCGTTAAACACCCGACCGGCTAGCAATGGGCGTTTCCCACCATCCGTCACCAATGCCGCGTTAGTCCCCACGATCGGCATGCCTTGATAGAAATCACCAAACGCTACCGGTGCCGCCCAGGCCACCAGCGGGTTTTTCTGTACCTCATCCAGCACCTGCGCCGGAATTAGTGTCAATGCAGAAGGCTGGAGAAAGACTGACGAGAGCACCAGTTGCGTTTCGCTCCCCGGTGCACCGATAACCAGATCGAAACGGTCCGCCGCCTTGGCGCTGCCCATGCGCAGAGCACGCTCCTGTAAACTCACAGAAATACTCAGCGCGGTCGCCAACGCAATCAGTATCACCACCACTACCACGCCCGGCCACAGTCGGCGCCAGTCTGCGATAATCAAACGCCATGGGATCATCCCTGTACCTCCTGAGAGTCATCCGCCACTTGCTGTCCTTTTTCCAACTGAATACAGCGCGACATCAACGCGGCCAGCCGTTTGTCGTGCGCAATGGCAATCAGCGTACTGCGCTGTTCCCGGGCCAACGTGACAAGGAGATCGGCGATCTGCTCACCGTTGTGTGCATCCAGACTGGCCGTAGGCTCATCGGCAACGATAATTTCCGGAGTTGCCAAGAGAGCGCGCGCTACGGCCACACGCTGTTTCTCACCGCGCGACAGCACTTCAATCGGTCGATTACCGGTGTTCACACCGACGCGATCCAGCAACATTTTCCCCCGCGCCTTCAATGAAGCAGGCAGACGCCAATGGTGAAAACGTGCTGGCAGCAGCACGTTCTCCAGCGCATCAAGGCCGGGAAACAAATGAAAATCTTGCATAATCAGACCAACATGACGAGCACGCCAGCGATCGCATTCGGCTTCTGACAATTGGCGGATATCCTGCTCGCCCCAACGCACACTGCCAGTGCCTTCACACTCCATGCCGGTAATAGCATTGACTAACGTGGTTTTCCCCTATCCTGACGGCCCCATTACCGCCACGCAACTGCCCGCCGCAATCTGCAATTGTGCAATGTCCAGCACGGCACTGGGCATATCAGGAAAAGAGACCGTTAAATTTTCAATATGCAAATCAGCCACAGCGGCTCCTAAGGCGTATCAAAGCGGGCATCGCGCAGGCGTAACAGGCTGACAAACCCGGTTTCCGGGTCCGTCCAGGAGCCAAACTCCAGCACGCCTTCCACATCGATAATGGTGTTGTTTTGTACAAAGGTTTGCCGTTTTGACAGGTAGACCACCACGATATCCTCCGGCCAGTCGGCGTCGGAAGAGCAGAACGGGCAGAGTGCCATCGGCATTTTGGTTAACACAAAGAATTGGGATTCAGCCTTGAGCGGTGGTGCCATAAAGCCGCGCATTTTGACGCGTTTTCCCGAGAGTTTTTTAACCTCATCGGAAAATTCCAACCCCAGTACACCATACGAGGCATAAAGTTTATCGAAAGAGAGTATGGGCAATGCGGCATGCGCGGTACCGATCAGGCTAAGCATCAACACGCAGACGCCGACCATGCGCCACAACGCCGAGAAGAATAACGGCGGGGTCTCCCCCGCCGGACGTAACGTAAGGCTATTCATTACAGCGCATTACTTGGCGGTTTGTGGTTTCAGCGCCAGCTCATCAACAATCACGCGGAACAACTCGGTATTTTCCATATACCCGCGAATTTTTTCACCGCCAGGGCCACTGGCCTGAATCACCATGTCATCCACGGCGTGAACGCCAGTGTCCGAAGAGCGCGGCAGAATGCCTTCACGGAACACGGCACCCGGGACGTTTTCATCCGTCATTCCGCACCTGATTTTTCTTTTTTCGGGACTTGACAGTATTCTGAAGTTCTGAATTTATTACTGCTTTTTGCAGACCAATCAGCATGAGTACTCCCCACGTTACCATCCGTAACCTTGA
>NZ_JBPETA010000280.1:0-2940 GCF_051710365.1 Symbiopectobacterium sp.
TTGTTATAGGAGGGCCAGTTAGTGATTTTAAAATTTTGTTTTGCCATGGAGACCTGATTTTGAAACAACTATGGTGATCTGTTCCGATGATTACCCAAACTTTCTATTTATTCAACAAAGCCATTACAAGTATGTTTTTGTATGCAGTGTCAAGGATTATTAGTGCGCATTGTATATTGACATGTCTTTTTATCTCACTCTCTCTCGTTTTTTATTTCTGTTTTCATGACAACACTATTATCTCTTAACGCCCAGTATTGATAATAATTCTCAATTAGAATAACCTGTTAGCGTGGGAACCATGCAACGCTCTACTCGGGCTGGCGGGGGGGAATGTGACTTTGTATGTAGGGATGGATTTTAAAACAAAAAATCGTTTTATTGATGATTGATATTTATAAGTTACTTGAGGGCGTGCGAAAAATAATGATCCGTTTCACAAGATGTGAGTATCCGCATGAGATCAATCAGACGTGTTTTATTCATCATTTAAGGTGACACGATGTTTGATGCTATTGTAACCCAAGCCAGTAACCCGCCGGAAAGACCGGTAGATTTCTCCTATTACTCCGCGCACCGATGTGTGATCGCATCGGGCATTTTTGAACAAATTTCACAACCTGCACAAACCGACGGTGATAATGGCCAATCGCTGTGGCAAAAGATACAAGCCACCATGGCGCGAGCACGGGCACAAGGCGTGTCCGCACCAATTGTAGTCGGTGCGATTCCTTTTGATACCCGCCGTCCATCCTGCTTGTTCATTCCGCAGTACTACCATTTCTCCCTCAGACAGGCCGATGCCTCGCTTGCATCCTGCAACTGTGTGAGCCCAACGACCACGATCACACATGTAAACAGCATGCCTGATGCCCGGCATTTTCAAACTGCCGTAGGGGCTGCACTACGTTGTGTGCGTCAGGGGGAAATTCGCAAAGTGGTGTTATCGCGTCTGCTGGATGTGGACGTTGCACAGCCTATAGATTGCTTGGCTGTGATGAACAATTTGCGGGTGCAAAATCCCCATGCTTATCACTTTTCCCTGCCTCTGCCGGAGGGAGGCGTTTTAATCGGGGCCAGTCCAGAATTGTTAATCCGCAAAAATGCGCGACGTATCTGGAGTAACCCCTTGGCTGGTTCAATTTGTCGTCATCAAGACCCGCAGCGCGATAAACTTCAGTGTCAGCAATTACTGGATTCGCATAAAGATCAGCAGGAACACCGAATGGTCGTGGACGATATTGCCCGGCATTTACGCCCTCTGTGCCGTCAACTAATCACACCGTCTACCCCTTCACTGTTAGCAACCAACACCATGTGGCATCTTTCCTCGCCTATTGAAGGTGAGCTGTGCCAAACGGATAATAGTGTCATGCAGTTGGCTTGTTTACTGCATCCCACTCCGGCGATGTGCGGTACGCCGACGGCAGCCGCACGGCAGTTGATCGCTGAATTGGAACCCTACGATCGCGGATTATTCAGCGGTATTGTGGGATGGAGCGATGAACACGGCGACGGTGAATGGGCTATTATCATCCGCAGTGCCATCATCCGGCAGCAGCAGGTGCGTTTTTTTGCCGGTGCCGGGATCGTAGAAGGTTCTGATGCGCAAAAAGAGTGGGAAGAGATCGCGGGGAAACTGGAGACTATGCTGCGTGCGCTGGGATTACAGTTGCCGGGCTGAGCTGTTTTTTTTCAGCCTCACGACGGGTCAGGACAGGGAACAGAACAAGAGGAGTGTCATTTTTGTATCAGCATTATCCAACGCGGAAGGAGATTTTCACTTCTTCCACCTGCGGGGGACTACCAGCTGTTTATCGCCTGGCCCGATGAGCCAGCGCCAGAGCAGGGATGGCCGGTGATTTATCTGCTTGATGGAGACGTACACTTCCCGGTGGCGGAAACCCTGATGCGGACATTGGCGCGTCCGCGTTGTTGTATGACACCGGGGGTCGTGGTGGCGATCGGTTATCTGGAAGGGACGCTGCGTGAACGGGATTATCGTCCGGCAGTGGCGCAGCGGGTTCCTGAGCCAAATCCTCGCTGCGGATACTACCCGATCGGGCTGGCAGGGCAGTCAGAGGCATTTCTGGCGTTCATTCAACATGAGCTGAAGCCCTATATCCGGCAAGCGTTTTCTGTCGATCCCAGGAGAGAAGCCTTATTTGGCCATTCCTACGGTGGGCTGTTTACGCTCAATACCTTGTTTACCTGCCGCCATGCTTTTCAACACTATTATGCCTCCAGCCCTTCGGTGTGGTGGAACGAGGGGTATATCAATAGTGCTGCGACAGACTTTTTACAGGTTGAGGTGACAGAGGCGCACCCCACTGCGCCCGTGCTGTTTTTATCCGTGGGAGAGTGGGAGCAATCGCTGGAGCGGTGGGAATTGGCGTTACCCGAGGTACAGCGCGAAGCGTTGCGGCAGCACCGACGCCAGCGTCGGATGGTTGATGGCGTTCGTGAGCTGTCATGGCGATTACAGGCGGCGGGCTGCGATAAGCTCGAAGTTTCACTTTTTATTCATGCTGGGCAATCTCATCAATCCGTCCCGCTGCTTTCCTTACAGCGGGATGAAAATTACGGCATTTAGATTCAGAGAGTTACAAGCAATCGATCGAAATTACTCGAAATTCAGTCGAAATTATTCAATCTCAGCCCACTCTGCCGCTCTTACATCGCGATACTTATCGGTCATCTCTGAGGACTTATGTCCTAGCAGTTTTTGCGCATAATCCCTCCCTTTCTCATCAGTGTAGAGACGTGCGGCAAGGCTCCTGATTTCGTGAAATGAAGGAGCGTTACGTTCCCATGTTAGTCCTGATAATCGACGTGCTTTCAAAAATGCTCTGGAAATCGTGTCCTGAGAAAATTGCTCGTGTTTGGCATCTGCGACAAGATGCGCTCCACCGTTGTTTAATGCCCTAAACTGGTTTAATA
>NZ_JBPETA010000281.1:0-2934 GCF_051710365.1 Symbiopectobacterium sp.
ACGCCAATGGCAACATTACTTGATGGTAAACGGGTCTGGGCAGAAAAAAATCTGAACCAGATTTAATCTGACAGACACCTGTATAAATAACCGGTAACTGTCAGATCAGGTCTGAGCTAGTACATTTCATATCTGCCGTCATGGATGAACGTTTAACAGGGATGCAATCGTGATCGAAATGCTGGTTGCGTCGCCCGCCGTTACCGGCAAGCTACGCACATTCGGGTGTGTCAGTTTGCCGGAGAGATAATGCTGTTGTTTTTACTATCAGTGCTTACACGATCGATGCTTTCATGATCGATGTTTTCACAACGTATATCGCTTTGACTGTCCAAAAATCTCTCTCCGTAGTTATACTGCGCGTACTATAACGGCTGAATTCTAAACAACGGCTGAATTCTAAACGTATCTGCAACGTGTGAGTGATTCATATCCGTTTCATGAGGAACGCGACGCTCTTAGCCTTTTGCCCGCGTCAGTACGATAGAACACGCATAGCGATCGGCAGGGTGCACCGAAATCGTGGTTTCAAACGTATTGCCATCGCGATCCAGATAGCGGCGTACAATCTTCAGTGCGGGCGATCCTGGCTCAACGCCCAGCACCTTGGCAATTTTCGCTGACACGGTGACCGCAAAGATGGTCTGCCGCACCTCCTCACTTTGAATGCCGTAGTGGGTTTCGATCAGATCGCTGATCAGCGCAAAGGGATCGCTGCGCACCAATTGACGCACTTTGGTGAAGGTGGCGCTGGCGTAGCTGTCCGTCCAGCATATGGGGGCGTCTTTGTTTTCGCTGTCTTCCCGAATGCTGGCAACGTGTAGCCAGCGAGATCCCTGCTCACAGCCGATAGTCTGTGCCAGGTCATAGTCAGCAACCACTTCATCAATCCTTTTCACTACGCGCGGATTGTTTTTCGCCAGAAAAAACAGATCTTCCAGACAAGCCAGCGGGTGGTTTAGCCCTTTATGCTGCGCTTTGTCAGCCACTTGTGTGCCTGACCCCTTGCGTCGCGTAATCAATCCCTGCTCGGTCAGGTCGCGCAGCGCCTCTCGCATGGTGTGTCGGCTGACCTGATAGTGCTCGCACAGCGCCATTTCCGTCGGTAACAGGGAGCCCACCGGGTACTGTCCGGAGAGGATTTGCTGTGCAAGTTCACGCGCAATGCGCCGATACAACGATTCTTTCATAGGCAACGGTTTTTTTCCCGCATAGCTGATCAATATCACAAAGCTGCGCTAAAACGCTTTCGCTTTAATGTCCGTACATTCTATCTTGTCTGTACATTAACAATGTCCGTACATTTAAGTTTGTTCGTACATTTAACTGTGCTTGTACGTAAACAATAGTACAGATAGGTGAGTACCCGATGCGCCTGTCATGCCTCTTAGCAGTATTGGCTTACTGGTAACCCCATTACGGCATGACAGGCGCAGTTTATCACTCTTACTCTCATTTCAGGATGCTTTTATGGCTTCGAATGTGCTTGATTCCGTACTGTTTCGTGATGCATTTGGCACGCCAGCAATGCGCGCCGTTTTTGACGACCACGAGCTGATTAGAAAATATGTCATTGTTGAGATAGCGCTTGCCAAAGCGCAGGCGCGCTGTGGCGTCATCCCTGAGGCGGCGGCGCAAGAGATTGCCCAGCGCTGCAATGCCGATACGCTGGATTTTGATATACTGCGTCATGAAACCGAAATTGTCGGTTACCCGATTTTGCCGCTGGTGCATCAAATCTCCAAACAGGCAGGTGAGTCCGGTGGGTTTGTTCACTGGGGGGCAACCACTCAGGACATTATGGACACCGCTGTGGTTTTGCAAATCCGTGATGCTTTTGAGCTGATTGAGCAGGAAATCAAGACATTGCGTGGGACGCTTGCTGGCCTGGCGCAGCGTTATCGCACTACGCCGATGGCGGGGCGCAGGCTTTGCCAGTGACCTTTGGCTATAAAGCGGCTATCTGGCTTGATATGTTCGATCGTCATCAGGAGCGTTTGGAGCAGGCGCGTCCTCGCATTCTGGTCGGTGAATTTGCCGGTGCCGCCGGAACCTTGGCCTCTCTGGGTGATAAAGGGTTGGACGTTCAGAAAGCGTTGATGGAAGAGTTGGGGCTAGGGGTGCCTGTCTCTACCTGGCATGTGGCGCGCGATGGGTTTGCCGAAACGGTTAACCTGCTGGCGCTGATGACCGGGTCGCTGGGCAAGATTGCCTATGATGTGATGTTGATGGCATCCAATGAGTTTGGCGAACTGTATGAACCCTTTGTGAAGGGCCGCGGTGTCAGCAGCACCATGCCGCAAAAGCGCAATCCTATTTCGAGCGAATTGATGCTGGCATGTGCCAAAGGTGTGCGACAGCAAGCCGGTTTGATGTTAGATGCTATGGTACAGGATCTCGAACGTGCCACTGGGCCGTGGCATGCAGAATGGATCGCCATTCCTGAAAGCTTCATTCTCTCCGCCGGTGCGCTGCATCAGGCCAACTTTATGCTCAGCGGTCTGATTGTGGACGAACAGGCGATGGCACGTAATCTCGATATGACCAAGGGACTTATCGTCGCGGAAGCGGTGATGATGGGGCTGGCACCTTATATTGGTCGACAGGATGCGCACGATATCGTCTACGATGCCTGTCGCATCGTGAATGAGAAAGGCGGCCGACTGGCGGATGTGCTCAATGCGATGCCGAACGTGGCCGACCGTTTGGCACCGGAACTGATTGAGCGTTTGACCGATCCGACCAACTATCTGGGCATGGCACCAGAAATGGTCGATCAGGTGCTGAAAAGCTCTACCAGCCGGTCGTAATGTGTATTAGTCGCGACTTGATCTGACACTGGACCTTGCAAGGTTGAGAGTTACCGGTTTTGATATGGGTGTCCAATCCTTATACAAAACACGAGGTAACTCTCATGATTCATACTAACAATCC
>NZ_JBPETA010000282.1:0-2934 GCF_051710365.1 Symbiopectobacterium sp.
ATGGGATTGTTAGTATGAATCATGAGAGTTACCTCGTGTTTTGTATAAGGATTGGACACCCATATCAAAACCGGTAACTCTCAACCTTGCAAGGTCCAGTGTCAGATCAAGTCGCGACTAATACAGTAAATGGGTAAAAGATGTCAAGTCCTTTCATGCAACATGTTTAATTTTCGCCACACGTTTACGACTTTTAAACGCATTTCGCAGCGGAGTGTAGAGAATATACAGCGTAGCCTCCAGTATCTGTGAAATCTCTTTCCTCAGCGCTTCCTCTGACGGCTTACGCCACCCCTCACCCAATCTCCCCCTGTCGATTTTGCGTGGCCTTGCGGCTTTGTGATAGTACGATGCAATTGCTCGCTTAGATGATCCGTGAGCGTAGTAGCTGAGAAGAATACCGAGCGCCCTTGTGTCAATGCGCATGACGGAATCTACGACCTGAGAAATCAACATCCCGTCATCATCGTTGCATATGGGCCTACTCATCACCCTGCCTGGCTCTACTCTCTCCATGAACTGCGCAATTACGCTGCTTTGCCGCTTCTCTAGTCTCCCTGAATAAACCCACGCGCCCCATAATTCCAACCACCCTTCAATCCATCGATGCTGGTCATCCGTGAGCTTAAGTTCAGCTATTGGCATTTCTTCCTCCGATGACTGACATCCCAGCCCTGATAATGCGTTGGCTGGATAGTTGGGTTGATGGGGGTGAAGAGTGAGAAAATGTAGGTAAGGCGTTTCATGCATCCCCCTCAGTATTTACCGTCCCCTTGCCATCCTGCCGGGTAGTGAACATCGCCATTATTCCGCTATACGCTGGCTTAACTTTCAGCACGTTTGTACATTGAAATACGCCGTAATCCCGGTGATATTTCTTTCGCATAAAGCGAGCCTCTTCTATCGCTGCGTTGATATCGGTAAACATCAGGCGTCCTCCAACTCAGTGATGACAATATCCAGACTGCCCCCGCGTTCTTGCTGCCCGCGCCTCACTCTGAAATCGTCTATCTGTTCGTCGTCCAGCATGAAGCCCGCATGCGTGAGCGCATCGAAAACCGCCTTTTGCAGGTTGTCGAGGTCACGGCGTCGTTTGTCTGGAGCGTGGGCGATAATGGAAATTTCCAGTCTTGCAGGCGTGTTGATATCGAGGTGTTGCTGTTGAATTATCTGGATGATGTTTTGCCGGTATGCCTTGCCTTTCTCGCTGATATAGTGCCGATGTCGTGCGTGTCGCCAGTAGGTGTTCAGGCTTGGTGGCCACGGCAGTTTCAGGTGATATTCGGTCATCGCTTAATCTTCCCCTGCGCCAGTAAAATCGCCTGTGTGCGAATGACGCCTTCCAGATGATGCAGTCGGGCATAGTCGGCATCGGTGATACGCGTGCGGCGGTCTATTTCGTCGTGACAGGCAGAACAGGCCCATGCGCCGAAAAGGTCATCAGGCTTCATGCCGGTGCCGCAAATGCCCGACATTCGGTAATGGGCCAGCACTATAGTTTCCGCGTTACCGTTACAGATACCCGAGAGCCTAACCTGACACTCTCGGCCTCTGGCCTCTTTTCTAAGATTCGCCATAGCTACCTCCACATCCGGTTAATCAGCGCGTGTTTACTTACCGTGGTCATCCCTTTAGGGGTTATGCGCCACGGTCGCCAGATGAGCAACACGCTGCCCTTGCTGTTACCCGCCGTGCCTTTTTTGCCCGTTTCAGCGCTGATAAACGACAATCGCCCTTCTGTGATGAAGCGCACCTCATCAACCGTTTTCTGTGCCTGTGCGAACCATCCCGTCGAGGTATCAGCAGGCAGCAGCATAACCACCGTTTTATTCTGCTTGCGGCTCTGCTCAGCAGCTTTATCAACCCAGGGGCGGATATTGCTGTACGGGGGATTGCAGAATATGGCTCCCTTGCTGCTCCAGTCACAGGCAAGGGCATTATCCTCTGGCGTCAGATACAGACGGCATAGGGCATTGTCGTGGTCAGCGGCGGCATCGAGGTAGAAGTCGAACTCCGCATCCAGCGCCTGGAAGACCTCGGGCGGGGTTCGCCATGTGTCCTTGTGCTCTGGTCTGGTGTGTGATTTGAGTGCCATATCTACCCCCAAATTTTGTTAACCATTGAACGTGGTGTTGGTTTGAGGTAGTGCTGTTCGGGAAGGGTGACAACGACATCCCAGTATTTAGGGTCGCTGCTAAGTGACCTGACAGCGCGATAGCCGTTGTCTTTGTAGTGCCTGACGAGGAGCTCCGCCTCTTCACTGGTTAACCCATCGTACTTGAAAGGTATTTTCTTCATCCGACTCTCCCTCGTGTGCTCATTCGTTCTGCACCTGTTTGAGTTTTTGATATTCGCTGTCGTTAGGTATCGTCAGGTTGCACCCGATTTCACTCGCCCACCCCTCTACCTGCGTGAGATAGAAATGCATGTCGCCCGTATTGAGGTCTGCCGTGTGCCGTAGACTGCTTACCGTTGTTTTTGCACCCGTCACCACATCAACCATTTCTCTATCTGCATAACCCAGATACGTGTGTTTCATAGCGTCCTTAACCCATTCTGGAGACGCAAAAGGCTTGCCGCTCTTAATGAGATAGGCGCTGATTTCTGCGTACCACATGTGGGATAGGCTGTTCTGGGAAAGGCTACGCTTGTCACGCCACGGCTTGATTATGAGGCGGTAACATTCGCCGGATTCGAGAAGGGGTTGTAGCTGTTGGCCTATGGCCTGAAAGTTGCTCTTGTGAAGACGGATGCCATCTTTCGATAGCGCCAATAATTACTCCTTGTCAGGTTCATTTTTGAACAGTTCAATAAACGCTTTCAGGTTTTTTCGTATTCGTTCATCACGCAGCAGGAAGCATGTTTTATCCATCACCCACCTCTGAATTTACCCACCCAAACAAAAAGGGCCGCCATTGCCAGCAGCCCCACGAT
>NZ_JBPETA010000283.1:0-2906 GCF_051710365.1 Symbiopectobacterium sp.
CCTTGTTATAGGAGGGCCAGTTAGTGATTTTAAAATTTTGTTTTGCCATGGAGACCTGATTTTGAAACAACTATGGTGATCTGATCCGATGATTACCCAAACTTTCTATTTATTCAACAAAGCCGGTGGGCAACTGATCATGAATACGCTGGGCATTTCTATTCCCGGCTTGCGCATTGCTGGTGGACTGATCGTGGCTTTCATCGGTTTTCGTATGCTCTTCCCCCCACACCAGCGAGAGCACGGACCTGAGGCTGCCAGCAAGGCGGATGAAATCAACCGAAGCCCTTCAGCAAACCGGGTGAATATTGCCTTTGTTCCACTGGCCATGCCCAGTACCGCGGGACCCGGCACGATCGCGCTCATTATCAGTACCGCGTCGCAAATTAAAAGCGGAATTGCGATCACTCCCTGGATGGTAGCGGTTGCGCCCGTACTCACCTTCCTGATGACCAGCGTGATCCTATGGGTATGCTTACGCAGTTCTGGCTACATTGTGCGCCTGTTGGGTAAAAGCGGTATTGAGGCCATCGCGCGTTTGATGGGATTTTTGCTGGTGTGTATGGGGGTTCAATTTGTCATCAATGGCATGCTGGAGATCGTGACAACCCTGCCAGCCAAATAACAGATAAAAAAAACCCGCCTCGAGGGCGGGAAAAGTGACTCTCTTGACAGGGATGGAAATCACAACATTGACAAGGGATGTAGAGACAATAGCAGATGAAATGTATAGAAGTGTCTGTGCGAGGTAAGGTTAGCCCGAGGGATGTAAAGCGTGGTTTTCAAACATAACGATTTGCATCATCAGGGAATTATCGATATGCCCGTTCTTCCCTGTACCAGCAGTGAAACCCCGTCGTTATCCTTTTCCTTGATATTTCACATGCAGTTACATTCCGAGCGACAGCACCAGCGATCCGCACGCACTGACTTTACCTGCTCCTCTTTCTGGTATTAGTCTGACCTATATCGCGCTAGGGCGTCAGGCAGACAGGTTTTATCATCATCAAGGAACCACTAATGAAATTATTTACCTATGAGCATTGTCCGTTCTGTGTGCGAGCCAGAATGATTTTTGGACTGAAGAAAACACCGTTTGAACTGGCGATCATCATGGAGGGAGATGTGGAAACGCCGACGCGGATGGTTGGCCGCAAGGTCGTCCCTATTCTGCAAAAAGAGGATGGCAGCTTCATGCCTGAAAGCATGGATATCGTTCACTATGTGGATAGCCTGAAAGCGCCGCAGATCGCAGACCAGCCGGTAGACAGTGCGATTGAAGCATGGTGCAAGTCAGCCTCTGGCGTGGTGTTCAAACTGGCGGTTCCGCGTTTCACCGAAGATGAGTTTGCCGAGTTGGCAACACAACCTGCTCGTCAGGCTTTCCGGCAACGTGAAGAAAAAGCGTTTGGCGACTTATCGGCGCTTCTGGCAGAAACACCCGCGCTGATTCGCGACGTTGAGCAAAAATTGGCAGAATTGGAAACCTTACTCCCTGCGGATGAAACGGTCTCAACCACGGACTTTATCCTGTTCCCGATCCTACGATCGCTGACTATCGTGAAAGGTATTCACTATGGGCCACGCGTGAGTGAATACCTACATCGTGTCGCCACCGCAGCCCAAATTGATTTACTGACAGCCCAGGCGCGCTAGTTCAAAGCGGCGAACTCCATGCGCTCAGAATGGTAGTGACGGGATTCCCCGGCAGGCTCAGCCCCGCCCACACCTCATTATGCTGACCGATGAGCTGCTGGGCGCTGGCATAAGTACGATCCGCCGTGGTGTGCGCATCTGCTGCCACGGTGATTGCGTAGCCCTTGCTGGCACCGACTTTGATCGTCGTATCCAGACAATAATCGGTTGCACAGCCACAGACGGTAAAGGCATTGATGCCCAAACGCTGTAATAGCGCATCCAGCGTCGTGTTCCAAAACGCATCACAGGCGGTTTTAGTGACATAGTGTGCATGCGCTGGCTGGTGTAATTCTGGGATGATCTGCCATAAATCACCACCAACGCCCATTTCTCCTTCGGCATGCTGGATGAAAATAACAACGTCGGCGGCATCAATCAGCTGATTGATCAATGCTGCCTTGCCCTCCCTATCGTAACGTGGCATCGCCAACACACCGACTTGCATATCAACCACGATCAAAACGTTATTTTTCATCATCACCTCAACGTAAAAAAGCCAAGGTTGTGTGGCTCCCACACGCCCTTGGCTTTGTGCACAATTAGCTTTATGCACAATGCGCTTTATGCTCGGAAAGTTACGCGGCTTGCGAATCCGTTAGCGGCTAAGGCTTGCGCCCCCACCTTTTTTCATCACGCCACGGATATCCGATTCCTGCACCAGGTTCAAGTCACCGCTGATCGTCAATTTCAGATCGCTGGCCGCAATCGCAAAGTCGATGGACTCCTGAGCGTCAAACTGATGCAGGATACCATGCATCAACCCGGCACCGAAGGCATCACCCGCCGCAACACCTTCCATCACATGCAGGTTATAGCGCGTCGTTTCATGAAACTCGCCATCGCTCAACAGCAGCCCCATCCATTGGCTGTCTTCGACCGAGCGAATATTACGCAGTACGCTGGCAACCATTTTACATCCCGGATAACGGCGCGTTACCTCCAGCATACCCTCTTTGAACGCATCAATCTGTTCAATGCCACGTGACATATCGCCATCAAAGGCTTTTATACCCAGCGTTGCTTCAAAATCTTCATCGTTGGCAATGCAAATCGTCACGTAGTTCATCAGTTTTGACATAACACGGGCTTTGTTGAATAAATAGAAAGTTTGGGTAATCATCGGAACAGATCACCATAGTTGTTTCAAAATCAGGTCTCCATGGCAAAACAAAATTTTAAAATCACTAACTGGCCCTCCTATAACAAGG
>NZ_JBPETA010000284.1:0-2886 GCF_051710365.1 Symbiopectobacterium sp.
GGTTGGTAACAAGGGCTCAATGATTGCCCATGCTTCATCAGAAAGATCGTAGCGAGCCATAATCCAAAGTGTCGTAGAAACAGATGGATACTATAGCTCAAGCAATTAAGGGACACAGCCTAGGATCCCTGATATCATCTTCTATAGATGACACAATAAGGCTGAATTGATCGCCTCGAATATTAGTTTTAATTGAATTAATTTGCAGAAGCAGAAGTTGACTTACACGTAAACCATAATTTAATAGAAGACGACAAATCAAATAATTACGAAACTGAATTTCGCCAATAGGGAAGGGGTTAATTGGATTTGGCCGTGAACGTGAACTCGGTCTGATAATCTCGTAAAAAATTCTTACCACCTCAGGCGTTAAACTACGGAATTGTTTTTGAGATTTTTTTGTTTTACCAGTTTGAAACTCAGCCCGGAGCATCAACACTCGATTTGTTAACCGAGAGGAAAGACGAGACAATTCCTTAGGAGACTCATCCATATACCGTGGAGAAATATAAGTATTAATCATATATGTGATAAAACGAATGACCGCATGCACATGCTTCGTATTCGTCCAACTGTGAGTAGCTGGTTTATGGTGGCTTACGATCCTGAGTTCAGTAACATTGGATTTTCCACATTCCAAATAATGAAAAAAGGCTTCAAGTTCTTCAATAGCAATCAGAGTGTTATAACCAGACTGGTGAAAACTGAAGCAGAAAGTCACTCCATATTTCTTAAACCAAAATTCATAGAAAAATTTTAGCGCCTGGAGTGTAGTTGCTTGAGTGGACGCAGAACGCAAAGACAGGCGATCGACAAGAAATCTAAGTGGAAACAGAAGTGGCAGACTTGTTTCTGAATCAACCAACACCCACAGTCGCTGGGGTACTACATTAAGTTGAGTGACTATAAACACCTTAAAGTCCTCATAAAATGCATGGATATGAAGAAAGTAGCTCTTAAACATAACTACTGCAATGAAAAGGTGAGGGATGCTTTAACTACATGATTTTCAGTGGTGAGGATCAGCTTGTGAAGTAATTATATATTAAACAAGATTTAACATAACATACATTATGCGAACCAATGAATAAGGAGGCGGAATCTGGCGTTGTGACCAGTTAGGTTCCGTTACTGCTGATACGTTCTTTTACCTTCGACCTTCAAACGTACTGAGTTACTATTATGGTTATAAAACAAACCCTGTTTTGCGGGACTGGGCGACCAGTCAACGGAGCGATGGAAAACTCTCTGCCTTCCATGCGCGATGCGCATCCACCAACACTGACGGTCGCCACTGATGAAATACACTATCAGTATTCATTAAAACACATCTCAACTACTGATATTGAATATATATCGGCTGAGGCTGCAAACTCAGCACTTCAGCCTTGGATAACAGTCTGTGTGGCGGTTTTCTAAGATCGTTCTTGTAGAAAATCTTGATGCCCGGATACAACACCCCGTGTTCAGCAGAGACGACTTTTTCATAGGTTGCCATTTTGGTTTCAGGAGCTCCCCACCCGTCCATGCTCAATATTACCTGCACGTTAGGATCTGATTTTACTTTATCAAACCCCGTCACCATCTTTTTAGTAAAACGGTGAACCACTAACACTTTCGGTGGCAGATTATTTTTCACAACCAATGTTGAAAGATAATCAACGACTCTGTTGATATCCTTGTCGTTAATTGTTCCAATTCTCGCCCCCGGAATGGTTTTTCCGATCATGATAAATTCAGGGTCTATGCCTAGATGCACATCCGGTTGAGTAAGAAAAGGCTCAAGGCGGGATATCTCACGGTGTAAATCGCTCAGTCCGGGCTGAACGTCCAGAATCAGAACTGCACCTGGTTTCATCCTTACCACAGACAGGACTTTCTCTATTTGCATGTTACTCATACGGTTACGATAGAACCCATCTCGTCCAGGCTGGTTGCTTGCTACGGTAGCAATATACTCTAATCCTGGAATGACAGGCTTTGATGGGGCTGCCTTTTCCCATTCCTGCGCTTCAGCGGTTAATTTTTTCCACAGTTCAGGGGCAGGATATTCACCCAGTATTCCCATTCTACGAGAGTTGAAATTACCATAATAAACAACCAGTCTGTTTGCTGGAATAATCCCTGTTCGGCCGCTTGATGCATAAAACTTGTCGATACCATCCATCCGCGGCGGTGTTGTTGAGAGGGTGCCTTGGGCATTAGTAGGTAAAAAAACATTCAACGTTGTGGTAACCATTAATACCCAAAGTTTCTTCATAAGAGTCCTTTCATTTTTTCCTGGTGATACATTCACTGGTTATAATCTGAAGCAAAATAACGGCCAGGCCATATATATAAGCAGTTGACGTTCAATGGCATTGAAACCAATGTAAAATTAGCGAATTTGCTCTACAATGGATTTTCTAACCCACAACGAGATGCCTTCCTATGCCCAGACTGACACAGAAAGACATGACAGAAAGTGAACAGCAACAGCTCAAAACGCTGCTGGATCAGGAAAGGAAAAAACGAGGTCGCACGTTAACCAATGCAGAGAATAACCGAATTAAAGACGACTATATCGATAAGTTGATGAAAGAACGGGAGGCGGCAGCTAAGCAGGCTCGCGCAGAGCAGAAGAAAAATAAATTCAAACCGGATGCTAATGCCACCTATGAATGGTCTGCCAATACCCATGTGCGGGGACGCCGTTAGGCGCGTTGTTATGTAGGGCATTTATCGACAGGAAAAGATTATAACGGATGACATGGTACGAGTATTTGTATTAGTCGCGACTTGATCTGACACTGGACCTTGCAAGGTTGAGAGTTACCGGTTTTGATATGGGTGTCCAATCCTTATACAAAACACGAGGTAACTCTCATGATTCATACTAACAATCCC
>NZ_JBPETA010000285.1:0-2879 GCF_051710365.1 Symbiopectobacterium sp.
AACGGTTGGTAACAAGGGCTCAATGATTGCCCATGCTTCATCAGAAAGATCGTAGCGAGCCATAATCCAAAGTGTCGTAGAAACAGATGGATACTATAGCTCAAGCAATTAAGGGACACAGCCTAGGGTGTGTCAGCACGAGCAATGCGCCACGCAGGGAAGTTGGATAATCCGGCATACTGAATTTTCCCCGCTCGGATAAGATCGTCGAAAGCGCGGACGATCTCCTCGATAGGCGTCAGTTGATCGTCGAAGTGGGCCCACAGTACATCAATACGATCGGTGCGCAGCCGTTTGAGGCTGTTTTCAACCGATAACATCATATTTTTACGGCTGTTACCGGTGCGAGAGATACCTGCATTGGGCAAAGCGCTCAGGGTGTATTTTGTTGCTACGACGAAATGATCGCGATCGGCAGCGATAAACTTACCGACCATTTGTTCAGATGTTCAGATTCGCCAAACTGGTAGGCATCCGCAGTATCGATAAAGTTACCGCCAGCATCCGCATAGCGATCGAAAACCTGTTTTGCCTGCTCTTTTTCAGAACCGTATCCCCAGCCCGTGCCGAAGTTACCGGTGCCAAGCGCCAATTCAGATACCCGTAAACCTGTATTACGTCCAAACGTGGTGTATTGCATAGGGATGTCTCTCATTTAAATGTCGATTGACATTTAAAATATATGTCATGCATCATCTATAATGCAAGCATGATATCCATCCTCTATTTATCAGACACGAGAGCAGATTTATGAACGCAGACCTTTCCGTTCTTAATTACCGGTGCCTCATCCGGCATTGGCGCAATTTATGCTGAACGCTTCGCCCGTCGCGGCCACAACCTGGTGTTGGTCGCCCGCGATCGTGCGTGCCTGGACACCTTAGCCACCCGACTGCGGCAAGAGCATGGCGTTACCGTCGATATTCTTCCCGCCGACCTCACCCAACCAGACGACATCGCCGCCGTCGAAGCGCGGCTGCGCAATGACGATCGCATCGGGATTCTGGTGAACAATGCCGGTATGAGTATCGCGGGGAGCTTTGTTGATCAGGCAACCGACGATATAGCAAAACTGGTCACACTCAACACTACCGCCCTCGTTCGCCTTGCCAGCGCGATCGCTCCGCGACTAACGATAGTTGGCACAGGAGCAATCATTAATCTTGGATCGGTGGTTGGATTAGCACCGGAGTTCGGGTTAACCGTTTACGGTGCCACCAAGGCATTTGTGCTGTTTTTGTCTCAGGGGCTTAGCCTCGAACTGTCTCCGAAAGGGGTCTATGTTCAGGCCGTGCTTCCCGCTGTAACGCGCACGGAAATCTGGGAGCGTTCCGGTACTGACATCAATACGCTCCCTGCCGTAATGGAAGTCGATGAATTAGTCGATGCGGCGTTAGTCGGTTTCGATCGTCGGGATCCTGTCACCATCCCACCGCTGCATCACGTTGAACAGTGGGAAGCCTATCAAGCGGCACGTGGGGCAATGCTGTCAGGCTTTGCGCAACAGCATGCCGCTGAACGTTATCGGACCGTTCCCCACGCTGACGCCGTATAACGCAAGGAAAGTATCTCTGCCGAGGTGGTCAGATCCATCATTTCGGCAGATATCCTTCTTCATCAAGGAGATCTCTCGACTATGAAGGCATATATCATCGATCGCTACGGCAAGAAAAATACAGGCAGAATGGGCGAGTTCCCTGAACCGACGATGCACGACGATGACGTGCTGGTGCAAGTTCATGCAGCCAGCGTCAATCTACTGGATGCCAAAATCCGTAACGGTGAATTTCGGCTAATACTGCCGTATCGCGTGCCACTGGTGTTGGGAAATGACGTTGCGGGCGTTGTTGTGCGCGTTGGACCGGGTGTAAAGCGGTTCAAACCTGGCGATGAGGTTTACGCGCGACCCGAGCAGGCGCGTATCGGCGCTTTTACCGAATGGATCGCCGTGCCAGAAGACGCTCTGGCATTAAAGCCCCATCATCTCAGCATGGAGGAAGCCGCATCCCTTCCACTGGTCAGCCTGACTGCCTGGCAAACGCTGGTGGTAGCAGCGGGGCTGAAGAAAGGCCAAAAGGTGCTGATCCATGCGGGTTCCGGCGGCGTGGGTACCATTGCGATTCAACTGGCTAAATATTTGGGCGCTTTTGTTGCTACCACCACCAGCGATCGTAATCTTGCGTGGGTGAAGGCGCTAGGGGCGGATGTGGTGATTGATTACCACAAACAGGACTTTACAACCGTCCTGCACGATTATGATGTGGTGCTCAATAGTCTTGGAAAAGAGACATTGGAGAAATCGCTACAGGTGCTGAAACCCGACGGTCAGCTTATTTCGATCTCTGGACCACTGGACCCCGCGTTTGCAATAGCACAAGGGCAGCCCTGGTGGCTACAGCAGGTAATGCGGCTTCTGAGTTACCGAATCAGGAAGAAGGCAGCACGTTTGGGCATCAGATATCAGTTTGTCTTTATGCGCGCCAGTGGAGAGCAGTTGGACAAGATTAGCGCGCTTATTGAATCCGGTGCAATCAGGCCAATTGTGGATCGGGTATTTCCCTTCGACGCGACTGCGGATGCATTGGCTTACGTAGAAACAGGACGAGCGAAAGGCAAAGTTGTCATCAGCGAGCAACAGAACTGATCCGATTCGTTTAGGGCTAAAGCGTTGCTGTCTCGCTTCGCTCGGCTCGAACCTGAACGCAGCTTCTCACCTGCACGACAGATGCACATGAAAATTTAGCGATTGAGATTTATAACCGTCATTCCGCACCTACTTTAAGAATAAATTCGACGGTATCGCTCGCCGAGAACATCAACGATGGTCTTGTGAACAGAATTGAGGTTGGATACTTGTGGTGGTCTGTCACCAATACTGA
>NZ_JBPETA010000286.1:0-2865 GCF_051710365.1 Symbiopectobacterium sp.
GTTCAGTATTGGTGACAGACCACCACAAGTATCCAACCTCAATTCTGTTCACAAGACCATCGTTGATGTTCTCGGCGAGCGATACCGTCGAATTTATTCTTAAAGTAGGTGCGGAATGACGGTTGGATCACTTTAGGTAAGTCCCCACAACGGGCTCGCGCAAACAGTTGCTGGGTCAGCACCCTGACGAAGCGGGTATCATACGCTACTCACCGGACCAGCATGTCAATGCGCAAACCCCACCGACTTTTTTAGTGCATGCCGTCGATGACCCGTCAGTTTCCGTTGAGAACAGCATGGTGATGTTTTCTGCACTGAAGGCGAAGCATATTCCGGTAGAAATGCACCTGTTTGAAAAGGGCAAACACGGTTTTGGCATTCGCGGCACCACGGGGTTACCGGTCGCCGTCTGGCCCCAACTGGTTGATGCCTGGCTCAGCGCATTGCCCGTTGACAGCGCCAGCAGCAAGAAATAACCACAAGACATAAATAGTTACGCCGTCACAACTTCCGCAGCGGGGAATATTTCTCTATACTGGATAAAATAACAGTTCACTGAGAAACCCCATGACTGCGGAAGGACATCTGCTATTCTCCGTCGCCTGCGCTATTTTTGCCAAAAATGCAGAACTCACGCCAGCGCTGGCGAACGGAGACTGGTGGCATATCATTCCGGGGGCGCTGCTAACGGCGTTGCTGCCTGACATCGACCACCCTAAATCCGTATTGGGGCAACGGTTACGCTGGATCTCCGGGCCTGTCGCCCGCGCCTTTGGGCACCGTGGTTTCACCCACAGTTTGCTGGCCATTGTGGCCGTCATCTGTTTTATCCATCTGCAATTACCTGCCGATTGGCCGATCCCGACCGATGCCTACCACGCCATGCTGATTGGCTATCTCAGCCATATCATGGCCGACATGTTAACCTCAGCAGGAGTACCCTTGCTGTGGCCCTGCCGTTGGCGCTTTCGATTGCCGCTGATCAACGGCCAGAAAGGTAACCAACTCGAGCGGGTACTCTGTCTGGCGCTGATTGGCTTTTCGCTGTACCACACACCGCGCGCAGGTGCCTGTTACGGCTACGAGCAGGCCTGTCGCTGGTATGATTCTGCCCGCAGTCAATTCAGCCAGTTGCTCCGCTAGTGTTTTTCCTTACCACCGTAAACGCTATGCGATTTGAGTAAAAGATACGCCGGATTGGTATAACGGAAGCCACAAGGAGCTGTTATCCTAGCGCCCGTTTTCATTTTTAGGGAGGAGACAGTATGTCTGTTGCGCTATTGGCTAATATTATCGTTTTTTTGGCGTTGATCGCCCTGCTTGCTTATGCCAACCGTAACCCGACGTGGAGTCTGGCGAAAAAGGTTCTGCTCGGTCTGGTTATCGGCGTGCTGTTCGGCTTCGCGCTGCATCTGGTGTATGGCGGCAACAATCCGATCATCAAGGCTTCCGTTGCCTGGTTTAACATCGTGGGTAACGGTTACGTTCAACTGTTACAAATGATTGTTATGCCACTGGTTTTCGTTTCAATTTTGAATTCGGTTGCCAAGCTGCACAATGCATCATCATTAGGAAAAATCAGCGTACTAACACTGGGTACCCTGCTGTTAACCACCCTGATCGCAGCGCTGATCGGCGTGTTGGTTACCCTGCTGTTTGGTCTTAGCGCTTCAGGGCTGGTGCAAGGTGCGCAGGAAACCGCGCGTCTCAGCGCTATTGAGAGCAATTACGCGGGCAAAGTGTCCGATCTCAATGTGCCGCAATTGATTCTGTCTTTTATCCCGAAAAATCCGTTCGCAGAGCATACTGGCGCGAACCCCACGTCAATTATCAGTACGGTGATTTTCGCCGCTCTGCTCGGTATTGCGGCGCTGCAACTGCATCGCGATGATGCGGCCAAGGGTGAACGCGTCTTGGCGGCGATCGATACGCTGCAATCCTGGGTGATGAAGTTGGTTCGTTTGGTGATGAAACTGACGCCCTACGGTGTGTTGGCGCTGATGACCAAAATGGTCGCAACGTCGAATTTGCAGGATATCATCAAGCTGGGTAGTTTTGTCATCGCCTCCTATCTGGGCCTTGGCATCATGTTTGTGGTTCATGGGGTGCTGTTAGCCTCAACGGGTATCAACCCACTGCGTTTCTTTCGCAAAATTGCCCCGGTGCTGAGCTTTGCGTTTACCAGCCGTTCGAGCGCAGCCACCATTCCGCTCAGCATAGAGGCACAAACGCGCCGCATCGGCGTACCGGAATCCATCGCCAGCTTTGCAGCGTCCTTTGGTACCACCATTGGGCAAAATGGCTGTGCCGGGCTTTATCCTGCCATGCTCGCTGTGATGGTTGCCCCCACCGTCGGTATCAACCCTCTGGACCCGGTGTGGATTGCCACGCTGGTGGGCATCGTGACCATCAGTTCTGCCGGCGTCGCGGGCGTTGGCGGCGGTGCGACCTTCGCAGCATTGATCATTTTACCCGCCATGGGATTGCCGGTAACGCTGGTGGCACTGCTAATCTCTATCGAGCCATTGATTGATATGGGACGTACTGCGCTCAATGTGAGCGGTTCAATGACTGCGGGTACGGTGACCAGCCAGTTACTGAGACAAACCGACAAGTCGCGTTTTGCGGCCGACGATGAGTCCGTGTTAAACGCGTCCCACACCTGATACCCAGGTGAACGCATGGCGTCATAAAAAAACCGGCAGGTCTACCCTGCCGGTTTTTGTTTATGCAGACGGTTATACCCGTCATTCCGCACCTGATTTTTCTTTTTTCGGGACTTGACGGTATTCTGAAGTTCTGAATTTATTACTGCTTTTTGCAGACCAATCAGCATGAGTACTCCCCACGTTACCATCCGTAACC
>NZ_JBPETA010000287.1:0-2854 GCF_051710365.1 Symbiopectobacterium sp.
CCAATGGCAACATTACTTGATGGTAAACGGGTCTGGGCAGAAAAAAATCTGAACCAGATTTAATCTGACAGACACCTGTATAAATAACCGGTAACTGTCAGATCAGGTCTGAGCTAGTACAGATAACAAAACCTCTTTACCCCCCGTTATCCTCGGCGAAAGCCGGGGATCTTTGAGAGAATAAACGCGTTTCTTCGGTATGAGATTCCCGCCTTCGCGGGAATGACGGTGAGAGTAGGGTCATCCGTTGTCAGGCGCAGACCTTGCTGCCGCATGCGCCTTGGATTCATAGTCACGTCGCACAATCTCTAACGCAGCTAGCACCACATCGGGTGCGATATCGCTCTCTTCCAGCAGCATAATCAGATCGACTGCCAGTTTGACCTCTGGCGGGGCATTTTTCAGAGACATGCGTTAGGTCCTTTGGTTGCGGTTACAGCCCTTGTTCACGCCTTTCCACCTGACGCTCTAAACGCGCTAGCGCCTGACGACACCGTGCTAACCGGCCTTCGAGCGCGGCTATCTCACGTTGCAACTGTTGCTGCGCGCTCAACGTTGCCGCTCTGTCGAGTTGGCTTTCCCGGTCCTGAATCATCAGATTCAGGCGTCGTTCATAGTCCTGGTGCTCTGCCAGCTTTTGATACAGATCGCTGGCGATGGCGACCGGCGTCTTCTCCTCCTGACGGCGTAGCGCCTGTGTGGAGAGTTCTCGTTGTAGTGCGCCGATCTGCGCGACCAATTTTTCCGTCATGAACGCGACGCGTTCGGTACGGTTTTCTGCTACCAGATGGCGCAAGGACTGAAAATTTTGCTCAACTTCATTCAGATAATCGCGCAAACGCGTGCCATGTGATTGAAACAGCTGGCGATCAAAACGGGAATAGACCAACTGCCTGTCTGCCAGCGGAGCGACCGCCTGAGCCAACAGGACAAGTTGATGTTCCAACGCCTGAAGAAAGTGGTGGCGGTTCACGGATTGACCCACATAATGAAATGATAAAGCCAAGCTTGCACGGGATTGTCAGCAGGCACAAGCCTTTTGCGCGTGGGGAAGAAAGATGAGCGCATCTTAACTAACGTCAGGGAAGGGCGGGATGCTAGAGTGCTAGCGCGTAACGTGAAGAGGATGAGCAGTGATGTATCGTATTGGGTTGGTGGTGTTGGGATGGTTAGCGGTTGTGCTGGCGACGTTAGGCGTTGTGTTGCCGCTGTTGCCGACCACCCCGTTCTTGCTGCTGGCTGCATGGTGCTTTGCCCGTTCCTCACCGCGTTTTCATGCCTGGCTGCTCTACCGTTCCTGGTTTGGCCCCTATTTGCGGCACTGGCAGGATCACCGGGCGTTGCCGCCGGGGGCGAAAGGCAAAGCGGTGGTGATGATCGTGCTGACCTTCGCCATTTCGCTGTGGCTGGTGGATATGGTATGGGTCAGAGTGCTGCTGTTAACGATAATGGCGGTCTTGCTAACCTTTATGTTGCGCCTGCCAGTTGTTGATCCACGACAATAAAACCCACCGCAGGCTGTTGCATTTGATCGTCAGTTTGACTAGATTTGAGCGTTTTCGTGTGCCGTTTGCCTCCGGTTATCTCTCAGTATCGATGAGCGGAAAGGAGCAGCAGCGGTCATGGGTAAGATTTTTAAAGCGTACTATCAGGCAAAAGATGATGAGCGTAACCGCACAGCAGTCAGAATTAATCAAAAACAGCATTAAAAGCATTCCCGATTATCCCAAACCGGGGATCTTGTTCCGTGATGTCACAAGTCTGCTGGAAGCGCCCGTTGCGTATGCGACCAGTATCGAGATGCTGGTAAACCGTTTTCGTGACACTGGCGTAACAAAAGTGGTGGGCACGGAAGCGCGCGGTTTTCTGTTCGGTGCCCCGGTGGCACTGGCGTTGGGTGTGGGTTTTGTGCCGGTGCGTAAACCTGGCAAACTGCCGCGCCCGACGATTTCAGAAAGCTATGAGTTGGAGTACGGCACTGATAGCCTGGAAATTCACACCGATGCCATCAGCGCTGGCGACAAGGTGTTAGTAATCGACGATCTGCTGGCTACCGGCGGCACCATTGAGGCCACGGTTAAGCTGATTCGCCGTTTGGGCGGAGACGTCACCGATGCGGCATTTATCATTGATCTGTTCGATCTGGGCGGCGAGCAGCGTTTGAATAATCTCGGTATCAACTGCTACAGTCTGGTGAATTTCCCGGGCCATTGATCCTGCCTTTTTTCCGTCGTAAATCTGTTGGCTATCCTGATAAACAGTCTCGCCGTGTCCGGCGAGGCTGTGTTAGCATGGCCTCCTCAATCACACAACCGTTGCGGTATTGATGAGCTATCAGGTACTGGCCCGTAAGTGGCGTTCTCAATCTTTCGCTGATGTCGTTGGTCAAGAACATGTGCTGACCGCATTGGCCAATGGTCTCTCTATGGGGCGGGTTCACCACGCCTATCTGTTTTCCGGCACGCGTGGCGTGGGGAAAACCAGTATCGCTCGCCTGTTGGCGAAAGGACTGAACTGCGAGAGCGGCATTACCGCCACGCCTTGTGGACAGTGCGCGAATTGCCGGGAAATTGAGCAAGGGCGTTTTGTTGACCTGATCGAGATTGATGCCGCCTCGCGCACCAAGGTAGAAGACACCCGCGAACTGCTGGATAACGTGCAGTATGCCCCTGCGCGCGGTCGGTTCAAAGTCTACCTGATCGATGAAGTACACATGCTCTCCCGCCACAGCTTCAATGCGCTGTTAAAAACGCTGGAAGAGCCCCCCGAACACGTTAAATTCCTGCTGGCGACCACCGATCCACAGAAGTTGCCGGTCACTATCCTTTCCCGCTGTCTGCAATTTCATCTCAAA
>NZ_JBPETA010000288.1:0-2831 GCF_051710365.1 Symbiopectobacterium sp.
GCCTTGTTATAGGAGGGCCAGTTAGTGATTTTAAAATTTTGTTTTGCCATGGAGACCTGATTTTGAAACAACTATGGTGATCTGTTCCGATGATTACCCAAACTTTCTATTTATTCAACAAAGCCGCCGGGTTCGCCAAAGTTAAACGCGCAGATTGGATTATTCTTACACTACAAACAGAACAAATTGTCACTCAGGCATTAAATAACGTAATGATTGATGTGACAAAGAAAAGTGCTCCCGTGCTGCTCATCACCCTGTTCATGATTACCTTGTTGACGATCTACATCGCCAAACTGTTGCGCATGCTGGGATTGGCAGCCAGCCGTATGGACGATCCTGATGTCATCAGCAAAATTCGTGCAGTATCCTCCTGGTATTTCGAAGTCGAGCACCTTAAGCGCGTCATCCTGTGGGGCACAATTCTGCTACATAAACGTATCGGAAAACTCAGCTCGCAGGCTCACACCGACCCGCTCACCGGCCTACTCAACCGGCGTGGATTGCACGAAAACATTGAAATGTCTCTGCTCAACAACAGCGTCGTTTCAGTGATTGTTATCGACATTAATCACTTTAAAAATGTGAATGACACCTACGGGCATGATGTGGGCGATGAAGTGATAAAAATGCTGGGACGACATTTAAAAACCAACTCGCGCAAAACGGATCTGGTCTGCCGAACCGGCGGTGAAGAGTTTTTAATGCTGCTGCCCGGCATTGATATCCACCTGGCCGTGGTCATTGCCGAGCGGCTACGCAAAAATGTCGCGGAAATGAGTTTTCCCATCTGCCAACACATCACCATTTCGATTGGCGTAACCTCCTTCCTGCCGAAAGAAGTGCCTATCGATGCCGCACTTAAAACCGCTGATAACGCGCTGTATCGCGCTAAAAAGGCTGGACGCAACAAAGTGATTGTGCAGGATATCCCAGAGGACTTGGCGCTGATGCTGCACAAGCAGCACAAGGATTAGCGGTGTCGTGGGAAAGAAAAACTGTGCGCTACCGATGCTGCGCCCAGAAGAGAGATCAAAACGAGGTCCAGTCCTGATTATTCTGTGCGGATGTGCCTGTGGCCAAGGCCAGCGTGGGCTTGGCTGGCCGGGCAACCGTTGATTCCCGTGCGGACAACGGCATGGCAGCCGCCTCCCCGGCATTAAGTTTGAATGCACTCACTGTATGGATTAATGCTGACGCCTGGGATTGCAGCGACATCGCCGCGGCCGCTGACTCTTCCACCAGCGCGGCATTCTGCTGGGTCATGGTATCGATCTGCCCAACCGCGACGTTAATCTGGCTAACGCCATCGCTCTGCTCTTGGCTGGCTTGAGAAATCTCCGCAATGATGGCGTTAACGTCCTGCACATGGTTGGTCAAACGACCCAGAGTTTCATCGGCACTGTCTACCAGATTCATCCCGTCCTGAATGTTGCTGACGGAATCATCGATCAGCGTCTTAATCTCCTTGGCTGCCGTCGCACTGCGCTGCGCCAGTGAACGCACTTCGCTGGCGACCACGGCAAAACCGTTCCCTTGCTCACCCGCGCGCGCCGCTTCCACGGCTGCATTGAGTGCCAGAATATTGGTTTGGAATGCAATGCTGTCGATAACGCCAATAATCTCAGCCATGCGCTGCGATGATGATTGAATACCACGCATTTTTTGCGTCACCGAGAGCATCACTTCACTGCTGTTTTTGGCTGCATCTGATGCCTGATGCGAAACCGACGTTGCCTGGCGGGTATTATCTGCGGTGTTCTTGATGGTTGAGGTCAGCTCTTCCATGGAGGAGGCGGTTTGTTCCAGCGAACTGGCCTGCTCTTCGGTACGCGCAGAGAGATCCTGATTCCCTGCGGCAATCTGTGAAGCCGCAGTGGAAATCGCCTCGGCACCGTCGCGTACTTGGCCCACAATATGACGCAGGCTGCTGTTCATGTTATCCAATGCCTTGAGCAGCAGACCGGTTTCATCCTGATGAACAGCCTGTACGCGATAAGTAAGATCGCCCTGCGCTACACGATCGGCCAGCGCCTGATGAATCGGGCGCGTCACGCTACGCGTAATCAGCCAGGCGATCATACCGCCCGCCGCCGCTGCCGCCAGGCAGATCAACACCAGCAGCAGCCGCGTTTGATTGTAGGTGGTGGTCATGGTGTCGAGGGTTTTGGTCATGGTGCCGTTTTGAAAGGCGACCAGTTTGCGCACTTGCTCGCGGTAGTTGCGCTGTATGTCATTCATGGCGGTGGCAAATTCCCGCACACCGGCCTCACGATCTCCGGCGTTCAGCGCTGCAATAATCTTATCGCCTGATGCCAGAAACTGTGGACGAATCTGTTGGATATCCCGAATGATCTGTTGCGATGCCTCAGGGCTGTTGCTGGCAACCAATTTATCCAGCAACTGGCCGCCGCGTTTACGCAGATCGCCCAGCATGTCCAGCGTGCTTTTTACTTGAGCCGGATCGGTAACCAGCAACAGTCGTTGATAGGCAACCAACGTGCTGTTTACCACATCGATAAGATCGGTGGTTGTCACCGTATCAGGGTAAACCCGCGTGACAATCAGCTTCGCATCTTCATGAAACAACGACAGTTTCGAGATTGAGAACGCATTGACAACAAACAGCATCAGCACCAGAAAAGCAAATCCACTGCCGAGGCAATAACCGATGCGCCAGTTAGCGATATTCATTCTTCACTCCTTTCCATCCGTCATTCCGCACCTGATTTTTCTTTTTTCGGGACTTGACGGTATTCTGAAGTTCTGAATTTATTACTGCTTTTTGCAGACCAATCAGCATGAGTACTCCCCACGTTACCATCCGTAAC
>NZ_JBPETA010000289.1:0-2803 GCF_051710365.1 Symbiopectobacterium sp.
AAGCCTCAGACTGCTGATAAAACCACTTTGTGCCCTTGTCATCCTCGGCGAAAGCCGGGGATCTCGGTGAGAATGAACGCGTTTCGCCTGTCAGAGATTCCCGCCTGCGCAGCAATGACGGGGGACGGGAATGACGGTTTAGGTAGGTTTGTCATTAACTTCAACGGCGTCTGATAGACGCCGTTTTTTTATGCCTGATTTACTTCCCCAGTTGCCGGGAGATATGGACGGCGGTGCGGCACAGTGGGTCGATAATCCACTCTAGCTTTGCCGGATCGATATCCAGCACCGTGCCAACCGCGCTGATGGTGGCAATGACCTGCCCGCTGCTGTCGGTTATCGGTGCGGCAAGGCAGCGAATATTGACGATATCTTCTTCATTATCAAACGCCCATCCTTGCTGACGTACACTGATGAGATGCTGGCGATAGGCTTCTGGCGAGGTGAGCGTGCTGGCGGTTTTCGTTTGCCAACTGATATGGCTGAGCTTTTTTTCCAAAGCCTGTTCCGGTAACCAGGCAAGCAACACCTTGCCCAGCGAGGAACTGTGCAGTGAAAGGCGTTTTCCAACCCAGGTGTTGACCTGGATGCTGCTGTTGCCTTCAACCTTCAAAAGATAAACCGCTTCGCTCCCTTCCATCACGCCCAGATGGCACGTCAACTGAAGTTCCTGTGCTAAGGCTTTCAACGCGGGCAGGGCAAATTCTTCAATACGTCGTTGGTTTGCTGCGATGGTGCCCAGTTCAAACAGCTTCAGCCCCAGAATATATCCCCCCTGTACGGGTTGCTGCTGTAAGGCACCCAGTTGGCACAGCGTGGTTACCAGATGGTGGCAACTGCTGCTGGGAAGTCCCAACCGATCTTTTATCGCCGTCAGGTTAAGCCCCGGTTCCTTGGCAATCAGATTGAGTATCGCAAACCCTTTGGTTAACGCCGGTGCGGTGGATTTTGTCGCGAGAGAAAGGGCATCGCTAGCGTCAACAGGTGCATTTGCTTCTGGGTTGTCAGTTGCATTTTTCTCAACGATTTGAGACGTCACGCAGGTTTCTGGCTTTTTTTTCATCTTGTGCACCTTATTGTTGACCACTATACTGACTTTAAATTCCATATATAAAAATTATTTCCATATGTGGAAAATATAGCGAGCGGATAGGATGCTGTCAACACATTAGATAGCGCTTGTTACAGGCTGTCAGCCATTCGCTACAGAAAGTGATATCGGGATACCGTTTTTTTTAGATCCAAGGTGATGCTCAGCCAGGGTTCACACCAGTGAAAGCAGTTAATAACTACGGAGTCGTTATGAAAAAGTATGCCTTAGTGGGGACGGGGGGCCGCTCCGGTCTGTTCCTGACCGCAATAGCGCGTGATTACCGCCAGGAAGGTCGTCTGGTCGCCTTTTGCGACAGCAACCAAACGCGAATGGATTATGCCAACGCCATGATCGGCGAGTTTGAGCATCAGTCCGTGCCAACGTACAAGGCGGATGAATTCGATAAAATGATCGCGGAAACGCGTCCTGATTTTGTCATCGTCACTTCCATTGACCGTACGCACCATCACTATATTGTGCGCGCCATGGAACTGGGCTGTGATGTTATCAGTGAAAAACCCATGACCATTGACGAAGAGAAGTGTCAGGAAATTATCGATGCTGTCGCGCGCACCGGGCGTAGCCTGCGCGTTACCTTTAACTACCGTTATGCACCACACCACAGCAAGATTCGTGAGCTGATTGCCGCCAACATTATCGGTGAAGTCTATTCCGTGCATTTTGAATGGCTGCTGAATACCGAGCACGGCGCAGATTATTTCCGCCGCTGGCACCGCGACAAACGTAACAGCGGCGGCCTGTTAGTCCATAAATCCACGCACCATTTCGATCTGGTCAATTTCTGGCTCAACTCTGAACCGGAAACCGTCTATGCACAGGGCGATTTGCGTTTTTACGGCAAAGCCAATGCGGAAGAATGCGGCGTGACCGAGTTTTATAACCGCTCCCATGGTAGCGAGGCGGCGGCCAACGACCCCTTTGCCTTGCACATGAAAGACAGCAAGCAACTGACGTCGCTGTACCTCAACGCCGAGCATGAAGATGGTTATTACCGTGATAAGAGCGTGTTTGACGATGGCATTAATATCGAAGATACGCTTGGCGTGATCGTACGTTATAAAAGCAAAGCCATCATGACCTACTCGCTGAATGCTTATCTGCCGTGGGAAGGGCTGAACGTGGTGTTTAACGGCAGCCGTGGTCGTATCGAGATGAAGCTGGTCGAAAAATCCTACGTTAACGGCGGCGGCAAAAAATCAGACGAAGGCGCACTGCGTGGTTGTGAAATCAAAGTGTTCCCGATGTTTGACGAGCCGTACGTGGTGCCCGTGGTGCAAGGCGTTGGCGGACACGGCGGCGGTGATGATGTGATGCTGCGCGATCTGTTTGGTATCTCGGAGCCCGACCCGCTGAACCGTGCTGCGGATTATCAGGATGGCGCACTTTCCATTTTGACCGGTATCGCTGCCAACCGCTCTTTGCGTACTGAATTGCCGGTGCGGATTAACGATCTGGCGGTAAAACTGCCACCGCGTAAATAGGTGGTTATTTAACATGATTGGCCGTCTGTCGGGATGGCCAATATTACACTGGGGGATATATCGGAGGAAATGGATAGCCAATAGATCCGTCATTCCGCACCTGATTTTTCTTTTTTCGGGACTTGACGGTATTCTGAAGTTCTGAATTTATTACTGCTTTTTGCAGACCAATCAGCATGAGTACTCCCCACGTTACCATCCGTAACCT
>NZ_JBPETA010000290.1:0-2795 GCF_051710365.1 Symbiopectobacterium sp.
CGCGCTGTGGGTTTTTGAGTCGGTTTTTTCTTCATATCTGGCACGCTACGTCCTTGAACTGCCAAAGCATTACGTATGCGATACTCGAGAGCGGAATAGATCATCAGGCTACAAGTCATTACCATGTATTGTTAGCTTCTGTTCTGATAAAAATGGACTCTCACTCGATGGATTGGAAATGGCTGGATTACCGGTAGTGGACAATTATCTGAGTATTGTGCATGACTATATGAAAAGTAATGAAGAACGCTTTTTGATTGATTATGACGACACAAAAACGAAGGGTATTTTGGGGGGAGACGAACTCATGGACTGTAGTTGTTTCTTCTTAAGGAATAACGACGACATAAGAAGAGCGTTTTTCGCACATGGCCTTATGAATATGGATATGGTGGATATACTCAGGGATGATATGAACGATCGTTTTCCTAATGATGAGAGCCCAAGAGGTGGTATACTGACAGTTATCCACAACTCTCTGGTATCACTTTATAAATTGAATACCGATTACATGTGAGTTATAATACCTGCCCTGTTAGGCCAGACTTCAAAAACAGTTATTTGAAGTCTGGTGAGAGGGCTAATTAGTATATGGCGGGCGCATCCGTTATCGAACAGAACTTGCCAGAGCGCGATCGTTTTCCTGCCGTTCTAACGCCAACTCGATCAATACGGTGATGAGATCGGTATAGCTTAGGCCGCTAGCCTGCCACAGTTTTGGATACATGCTGATATTGGTGAAGCCGGGCAGCGTATTCACTTCATTGATAATCACTTCATCGTCTGGCGTGAGGAAAACATCCACACGTGCCATGCCCTGACATTCCAGCGCCTGGAAGGCCTGCAAGGCAATGCGTTGGATTTTTTCGTTAATTTCAGGCGTAAGATCTGCTGGCGCTCGCACCAGCGCACCTTGTTCGTTGATGTATTTGGTATCGTAAGAGTAAAACTCGTCGCTCAGCACAATTTCGCCACAGACGCTGGCTTTCGGGTGATCATTACCCAGCACCGCACACTCGATTTCTCTGCCAACAATCGCCGCTTCTACCAGCACCTTATGATCGAACTGGAAAGCGAGCTCAACGGCCCGCTGAAATTCTGCTTCGTTGCGAACTTTGCTCACGCCGACAGACGAGCCCTGATTGGCCGGCTTGATAAACAGCGGCAGCCCGAGAGCGTTACTGACGCTGGAAAAGCTGTGATGCTGACGATTGGCGCGATTCAGGGTAACAAAAGGGGGCCACCAGCAAGCCTGCATCACGCAGTAGGCGTTTGGTGACGTCTTTATCCATGCTGACCGCGGAACCCAGTACGCTGCTGCCAACAAACGGAATATTGGCCATTCTCAGCAAGCCTTGCAGTGAACCGTCTTCTCCCAGGGTGCCGTGCACGATAGGAAAAATAACATCCAATTGGGTAAGGGCGTGAGCACTCTGGCTTTCAATCACTTGCTGCTGTGTTTGTCCTGGGATCAGAGCTACGCTTTTGTTTGAGCGGTTCAAGGCGATCAGCGCGGGGTTCTCGGCATTCAGCAGGTAGTTTGACGCATCGTTGATATGCCACGCCCCTTGCTTGTCGATACAAAGCAGCGTCACATCAAACTTGGCTTTATCAATGGCATCAATAATATTCTTGGCCGATTGTAACGAGACCTCGTGCTCAGCGGATTTACCGCCAAAGATGATGCCCACGCGTAGCTTTTTCATGCGTTGATTCCTGTGTTGTAGTGCCAAACCCGTAGCGCTTAGGGTATTGATTAGATAATCAAGTGCCTCTGCGATCAAGCGCTTCACGGTATTGCGGGTAAAAAAATCCTCGCTCAAAGAACGATGTGAGCACAACGAGGTGAAACTGCATTGTGCTGTTGTTTCGAATACGTGGCCTATGTTAGGCGATGTCACTAATAAAAACAGAGGGAGGATTCGCAAGATGGAAATAGAACTTGCAGGGGGAAGGACTTTACATCATTGCGATATGAAGAATTTAATACAGTATGACGATAAAAATAAGGCAACGGCATTGAGTTTATAGCAGCGATTTCTCGATCTATTCAGAATATCGCCTAAAAAGGACGTTATTGACTCTCTTTATGAAAACATTAATGAGCATCCCGCCGCCAAGCTCGGTGGTTCAGTCTATTATCGTTTTTATAATTTCGAGAAACTCAAAGCGTTGGCCTTACCGGCATATAAAAACCTGTTTAAAATAAATGTTCAACCGTTGGGGATGCTGGGGACGAGATACACTTTTTCAATCGATAAAGTCGATATTTACAGTTTCGATACACCCAATAATTGGGATTCACTGTCTGAGCTTTCATTTAATCAGTTGCCTTTGATCGAAAACTACAGCCCTATCGTTAAAAAATACGCCGCCGATAATGATGTTGAGTTTGCCAAGCAATTCCCGGATACCAAGATAAAAGATGACTACGGTGGTGATGAAGTTATGGATTATAGCTGCTTTTTTTTAGAGAGAAACCCGGACATTAAACTCACCTTGCTTGGGTATGGTCTTTTCGATGTGGATATCACCAACGCTTTTGTAAATGACATGGAAGCTCAACTCAAAGGCGATGATGATAGAATAGGAAGTATCAATTACCGACTGGTCACCTTGCAAGTGTCACTCAAATATCTTGAGAGCAGAGATTGCATGGCGTGATATATTCACCCGTCATTCCGCACCTGATTTTTCTTTTTTCGGGACTTGACGGTATTCTGAAGTTCTGAATTTATTACTGCTTTTTGCAGACCAATCAGCATGAGTACTCCCCACGTTACCATCCGTAACCT
>NZ_JBPETA010000291.1:0-2757 GCF_051710365.1 Symbiopectobacterium sp.
AGTTCAGTATTGGTGACAGACCACCACAAGTATCCAACCTCAATTCTGTTCACAAGACCATCGTTGATGTTCTCGGCGAGCGATACCGTCGAATTTATTCTTAAAGTAGGTGCGGAATGACGGATAACTATTTCCTCTCTACGTTTTTTGATATCCTCCCCGACCTGAAGGACGGGGCTTTACTGCGCACCAGATAATTACAGGCGCAGATGCGCCAGCATTGTCGCACTGAGTTTGCTCGCTTTTGACATCACGCACCGCCTTTTTCCCTTAACTGGTATTCCTTCCTGCGGTAGTACCAGTTGATCGCAAAAGTGCCGATAGTGCAGACCATGCCGACAATAATTGCCCAGTCACCAAGCGTTAATCCTTCCATTTTGTCTGCAAGCAGCCATACGCTTTCTTTTGTTGCCTGGGCGTAGGCTCTGGCAGATGCGCCAAGGCCAATAAGTCCCGTTCCGCTTCCGTATGAAAGCCTGCTGTAGATAGTGCTCATTCGTGTCATAGCCTCACCTCCCAACAGGGATGGCGCTGTGTGTGATTTACAGGAAAAGAAAAGGCCCACCGAAGTGAGCCTGATTGAATTTTTTGGGGGTTAAACTGCCAGACCTTTCTGGTCAGAGAATTGCTCTCTCAGATTCTGATTATCTGGCAACAATGCCCATGCGACGTAAAAATCATGCGGAGTATATTCATCCATAGCCCAGGAATAAATTCCTATATTGTAGAGTGCTCCGTCTTCTTCAAAGGCGCGGACATGTCCAATGTGATAGCCATCGCACGGGTTATAGATCAGCACATCTTTGCCATCCATGCCCACAACAGGTTTTTCGCTCGCTGGACGAAAAAGCAATTGCTCGGTTATCTGTTTTGACATGCTGGCTCCATAAAAAAGCCACTCAGTGGCGACTTTATGTGATCTCAGGGAAATAAAAAAGGCCACGCATTAGCGTAGCCTTTTAAATTGCCAACTAAATGTTAGCTTTTAATTTTTTTATACTTTTCGCATAACGCAGCCAGTATTGCAGCCGTTTCGACATCCAACTCTCCATCGTACTTTGCCTGGCGGAAATGCAGCTGGAATGCCCTGATTAATTGCTTAAAACCATTATCCGTATTTGCTGTTTTGGTTGAATAGCCGTATTTATTCAATAAATTGATGACAGCGCTGCGTTCAGGTAGGCCCTGCGAGGTAAATTTAGCCCTGTATTCTTCGACGTTATCTGCATCCGGCCATGCACCAATACCCGCCTGGTAAAGTTCTTTCCAAGGGAAAGCCGCGCCCGGATCGCTTTTTCGACCCGGTGCAATGTCTGAATGTCCGACAACGTTAACAGGAGTAATATCCGGGTAGCGTTGCAAAATGTTTTTTGATAACTCGATGATGGCTTCTATCTGCTGCGGATGGAAAGGCGGAAAAGTAAACACTCCGTTTTTATCCGTTGCGAGATTGACCGTTTCAATGCCGATGGACGTGTCGTTGAGGTTGCTACGACCGGCCCAGTCACTCACACCCGCATGCCAGGCCCTGTCGTTTTCATCCACCAGGTTAAATATCCGCATATCCTTGAACCCTGCGTCGATGTAGGTACTTTCCGATGGGTCAGGGACGAGGTAATGGGCACTGACCGAATTACCGGTAAGAGTACTGACAGAACCTCTAAAATTACTGGCGGTGTAGTGCATAATCAGAAAACGAACCCGACGGTTGAAGCTTTTCACCGAACGATAGCTATTATAATCAATTTGATACATAGAAAACTCCTGCTACATGGAGATGGATAGAGTGTCCATCATAGCAACCTCTACTGTATAAAAAAACAGTAAAATGAAATTATGAAAGGGATTTCTGGCGTTATTCGGCAAAAATCAGCAGTAACATTTTAATAACAAAACGCCACTCTTGGGGTTCAGCCAAACCAACATGCGAATGGCTCATTTCTGACAGTTTTATGTTTTCAGTAGCCCAGAAACACAAAAGCCCCGCATCCGAAGAAGCGAGGCTTTGAAATTGAGGTCGTAAAATTAAATCACAATTCTAGATGTTAGAAGATTAGCACAGGTTTTTGTGCGCACGCAAGGGGGACGGGCAAAGTTACTACAGGATCCATATCGAGGCGGATAGCCATCGCTACAAAACACCCCTCTAAAAACTCCTCAGACGCTCTGAGAGACGTTCTGACACCAAGTATTGAAACCCATCGCTTCAGCAATCTGGCGCAGTGAGAGGCCGCCTATGAAGCGCTGACCCAGTATCAAAATATCTTCCCGGTTGCGAACCGTGCTCATATGCGCAACACAGGTATCAATTGCCATCCCGTCTTCGTCAGAGCAGCCCGGCTTCCCGCTGGCAATCGCCCGTTGAGGCATAACCGACATCGCAGGACAGTCCAGCAGCGAGCAGTATTCTTCCCTCGCAGCCCAGCGGCCCCAACGTTCCAGCACTTCCTGCATATCTCTGCGCATTATCTTCGACCTCAACACTGTTCAACAAATCGGGTAACGCTATCTGGGGATTTCGCTACCGGTAAATTTTTGCAACTTTCTCCGCTGAGCGATTTTCAACTTGCCGGCATTGCATATGAATATTCGGTGAATGAAAAACGCAACGGCTCGGGCGCAACATTTTTTGGGCTTTGTTGAATAAATAGAAAGTTTGGGTAATCATCGGATCAGATCACCATAGTTGTTTCAAAATCAGGTCTCCATGGCAAAACAAAATTTTAAAATCACTAACTGGCCCTCCTATAACAAGGC
>NZ_JBPETA010000292.1:0-2757 GCF_051710365.1 Symbiopectobacterium sp.
TGTCGCGAGGTGGCGTATACTACGCTTTCCTCTTTAAGAGTCAACGATTATTTTCATTTGAAAGTGAATCGTTTTTCTCTTGCTGACCTCGCCTTGAATCGCTTCGTGTCGTGTCAACGGAGGCGCACTATAGGGATCCCAATAATTTACACAACCCCTTTTTTGGATCTTTTTTTCCGTTTGTTCAAATTCCGCCCGATAAGCCCGATTATACTCATTTACGCTGTTCGATAACGCGCGGCAAATCGGCCAGACTATCAATCACAATATCAGCCAGCGCTTCGCCTTGCTCGGTAATCGGCTTGCCGGTACGCACCAGCACTTTTGTTCCGACACCCGCCGCAACGGCAGCCTGCATGTCTTCTTCTTTATCACCGACCATATAAGAAGCGGCCATATCGATATTGAGGAAGCTCTGCGCTGAGAGAAACATGCCCGGCTTGGGTTTACGGCAGTCACACTCCTGACGATATTCCCCTTGCCCCTGTTCTGCGTGGTGGGGACAGAAATAGATGCCGTCCAAATCGACCCCGCGATCGGCCAGCGACCAATCCATCCACTCGGTCAGGTGCATGAAATCATCTTCACTGAACATGCCGCGCGCAATACCGGACTGGTTAGTCACCAGTACCAGCGCAAATCCTTTCTTCTTTAGTTCACTCATCGCGTCGATAACGCCATCAATAAACTCAAACTGATCGATCTCATGAACGTAACCATGATCGACATTAATCGTGCCGTCGCGATCGAGAAAAACGGCTGGAATCGGTTGTGCCACTGCTATGTGCTCCTGATGGCGTTATTTGCGCGTTAGTATCGCATGTTTTTGTACTTTGCGAGAATGCGTCATAACGACAAAGTAAATTGACTTAGACGTCTAGACGCCCTAAAATCCGTACAATATTCTGCATACGGCAGATGTTGATCTATCCCGCGATAGGCACTTACGATAAATAAAGATGATTAAACTTTCTAACATTACAAAAATTTTCCAGCAGAAAGGCCAGACCATCACAGCACTGGACAATGTCAGTCTGTATGTCCCTGCTGGGCAGATCTATGGGGTTATCGGCGCATCCGGTGCAGGTAAAAGTACGTTGATCCGCTGTGTAAATCTGTTGGAGCGCCCGACACACGGTGAGGTATTGGTTGGTGACCAGGATTTGATGGCGCTGTCCGAAGCGCAGTTAACCAAGGCACGCCGCCAGATTGGCATGATCTTCCAGCACTTTAATCTTTTGGCGTCTCGTACCGTGTTTGGTAATGTGGCCCTGCCTCTTGAGCTGGACACCACGCCGAAAAACGAAATTATCCGCCGCGTCAACGAACTGCTCGAACTGGTGGGGTTATCGGACAAGCACGATGCTTACCCGGCAAATCTGTCCGGCGGGCAAAAGCAGCGCGTTGCGATTGCTCGCGCGCTGGCCAGCAATCCCAAGGTACTGCTGTGTGACGAGGCCACCAGTGCGCTCGATCCGGCCACTACGCGTTCCATTCTCGAATTGCTCAAAGACATTAATCGCCGTTTAGGGATAACCATCCTGTTGATCACCCATGAAATGGATGTAGTAAAACGCATCTGCGATCAGGTAGCCGTTATCAGTGGCGGTCAATTGATTGAGCAGGATACGGTCAGCGAAGTGTTCTCTCACCCTAAAACGCCTCTGGCACAAACCTTTATTCAGTCTACGCTGCATCTGGATATCCCCGAGGATTACCAGTCCCGGCTCATCGCTGCACCGCACAACGACCAAAACACTCCGCTGCTACGGCTGGAATTTACCGGTCAATCCGTCGATGCGCCATTACTTTCAACGATCGCGCGCCGCTTTAACATCAATAACAATATCATCAGTGCGCAGATGGATTACGCAAGTGGCGTCAAATTCGGCATCATGTTGGCCGAGATGCACGGCGAAGAACAGGACACGGTGGCCGCCATCGCGTTTTTACAGGAACACCATGTGAAAGTTGAGGTGCTGGGCTATGTCTGAAGCAATGATGTGGTTGATGGCGAAAGGCGTTTGGGAAACCGTTGTGATGACATTTGTTTCCTGCTTCTTTGGCTTTGTACTGGGATTGCCGGTTGGCGTGATGCTTTATATTACCCGTCCGGGTCAGATCGTTGCCAATCCGCCGCTGTATCGCACACTGTCAGCGTTGGTGAATATTTTCCGTTCTATTCCGTTCATTATTTTGCTGGTGTGGGTAATTCCGTTCACACGCGCCATCGTCGGCACTTCTATCGGGTTGAAGGCAGCCATTGTGCCATTGACCGTAGGCGCAGCGCCGTTTATCGCGCGTATGGTAGAAAACGCTCTTCTGGAAATCTCCAGCGGATTGATCGAGGCCGCGCGCGCTATGGGAGCCACGCCGTTACAGATCATTCGTAAGATTCTGCTGCCAGAAGCACTTCCCGGTCTTATCAATGCCGCCACCATCACACTTATCACCCTGGTAGGCTATTCTGCAATGGGGGGCGCAGTCGGTGCCGGTGGGTTAGGTCAAATTGGTTATCAGTATGGATACATTGGTTATAACGCGACAGTCATGAATACGGTATTAATATTACTGGTTGTTCTGGTCTACCTGATCCAATTCGTAGGCGATCGCACAGTACGGGCAGTGACACATAAATAAGTTTTACTACACGTCGGACTATGCCAGTGTCGGCAAGCCGCAAAACGTTAAATATGCAGAGGTTAAGGAAATGACAATCAAATTTAAAACCGTCGCCGCACTGGGTACGCTACTGGG
>NZ_JBPETA010000293.1:0-2717 GCF_051710365.1 Symbiopectobacterium sp.
GCCAATGGCAACATTACTTGATGGTAAACGGGTCTGGGCAGAAAAAAATCTGAACCAGATTTAATCTGACAGACACCTGTATAAATAACCGGTAACTGTCAGATCAGGTCTGAGCTAGTACAGCTTATATGAGCCGCTTTTTCACGCTGCGCGCGGGTGATGTGATCCTGACCGGAACTCCAGCGGGCGTTGGCCCGATTGTGTCCGGCGATATGCTGACCATCACCATCAACGATCACAGCCTCTCCACGCGGATTATCTGATCTTTCTCTGACCCGTTCCCGTTGGGAACGGGTAAAACACTTGCTTCACTCCGCTAAATCCGTTATATACCCGTCATACTTCAAGTTGCAGATGCGTTGGCTACGCTCACTCACCCGAATCACTTACTTGAGTAAGCTCATCCGGATTGATGAACCTCATCCCTGAGGTTCCCCCTTCGGGCCAGCGCTTGCCGCCTTCCTGCAACTCGAATTATTTAGGGTATATCCTCCCTGCACGTTGCAGGTGTGGTTGGCGGGGCGTTTGTGCGTTGCCAGATAACGTAAAGATTGATGAGATACTGTGCATGAGCGAACGCGATTTTTGGCAGCAAAAAACCTTGTCTGAAATGTCCGATCAAGAGTGGGAGTCCCTGTGTGATGGCTGTGGTCAGTGCTGTTTGCATAAACTCATTGATGAAGACACGGAAGAACTATACTTCACCAACGTCGCCTGTAATCAGTTAAACATCAAAACCTGCCAATGCCGCAACTATGAGCGGCGGTTTGAGTATGAGCCGGATTGCATCAAATTGACGCGGGAAAACCTGCTCTCTTTCGACTGGTTGCCCGCTACTTGCGCTTATCGATTGATTCACGAAGGCAAGGGCCTACCCGGCTGGCATCCGCTGCGAGCAGGTAACAAAGCGCTGATGCACAGTGAACGCATCTCCGTGCGTCACATTGCGGTGCGTGAAACCGAGGTTGTCGATTGGCAGGACCATATCCTGAATAAACCGGAGTGGGCGCGGTAAGTATTGTTGTGCAGCGTGTTTGATTGGTGTTATTAACAGTCATCCAATTCCTGTAAACGCTGCATATCATTTGCGCTGCGATGACGGATCCCGGCGCGTTTTGAAATCTCGTTCCCTGCTCACTGAGAGTGCAGGGTGCTTACCCATCGCTTCCTTTACCATTCCTCACCGTCAGCCGCGGTACAAAAACAAAGTTGCATCCATCGGTGCGTGTTCTGACAAACTCACGCAGATGGACATCATTCTGACGCTGTTTACCCATCCGCGTATAAGCCCTCTGGCTTTTCAATGTCTGAATCACAGTTTGTGTGAACGTAGTGGCTTCGTTGCCACACTCCGTTATAGGCAGATGTTGCAGGAGTTGAGAGGTGGGTTTGCTTAGTATGTTAGTTCATATAATGACCCGACTCCCACCGTGAGAAATAAGTACTATGTCATGAGGAACGATATTTTTTCTTGATAATAACGATGATGGTCTCTGGATGCGCTGTCGAAAATTTTGATCCGAATAAACCCCGTATCAATCGATCTTCCGAGGTAATGCCAGGTCAATATGAAAAGCCAACCAAATCTCAGCGGGCGGCCATCATGTCAGGAGAACGACCTGATTGGGATAGGGGATATGGCGGCTCCCTGCGTTTTCGTTGGTAAATTTCATTTTTGAATCGCGTGGTCCGATACGAAAAACCGACAGCAGTGCCGATTTTAGCGTTTCTGTATTCGGGCTCCATTTCCCCCTGCCAGAATCGTAGGACGCATGATTCTAATTACGGGCAGTAATTCGGGGTTCAGTGACTTGTCGTTGTGGTGAATGAAGTATCTTTCTCAATCTAAGTCCTGGCGAGCGAGCTAGGCCAGCGTCAGGATGGCGCTGTGGTATCAAGACTATTGAATCGACACGAGGAATAGTATGAAAAATGCAAAGGTATGCAGCCGGTTAGCCGTTGTTCTGGCTTTAATAGCCAGTTCAGCATCATTGATGGCAGCGGGCAAGAATACAGTTAGTGAACAGGATCTTGCTCAGGCATCTGTCATTACACTGAACGCCACGACGGTTAACGGCTTTGTGAGTATTGCCAGAGGCCGTAACTGTGTGGTTCAGGGGGCAAATGATGTTCCCACCCTGCTACCGTGCCCCGAGACATCAAAAACTGCACCCATTACTACGACCTTCAATATCATTGAACTCAGTCATGATTGGTGCCTGGCTGATAACGGGATTGGCCCTGTAGTTAAGAGATGCGACCTCAAGGATCCCGCTCAGCATTGGGACGCGCTGACCGCGGGTCCTACCCACGTTAAAAATATTGAGACAAAAAGATGCCTGACGTCAGTGGGACTTGATAAACCACTTAAATTGCAAAGCTGCACGGGTTCTTTTGCGCAGACATGGGCTCTGCCAAAGTAAGCAACTGAGTAAACTGTAAATTTAGGCTCACTTCAGTGGGCCTTTTCTTTTCCGGTAAATTATACACGGTGCCATCTCTGTTGGGATGTGACTATTTAATTTTCTTGGTAAGTAGTAATGCAATATGGTTAATTCATTGTGTCCAACCGTCATTCCGCACCTGATTTTTGGCTTTGTTGAATAAATCAGAACTTGTAACGACTGTGCCCCATCGGGTCGATTGTTACGTGATGCGAATACTGTTCGGCATTCCTAATAGCGTGATCCGGTTAAGCGCTTTGACCATCGCCATGG
>NZ_JBPETA010000294.1:0-2670 GCF_051710365.1 Symbiopectobacterium sp.
CGTGGATGATTTTCCGAATGTCGTGATGCTGCCGTTGATCACCGCCAATCAGTTGCGTCAGGGCGGTACCAGCCGTGCGGGGTTCTCCGTCACCATACAGTGTGAATCCGGGGCACTATCCAGCACCGTCAGGTAGGGGTTAACATTCTGAATCACACCCTGACTGACCAGAAACAGCGCCATCAGCAGCGACAGCGGCAACAGCACAAATAGCGTGATGCGCGTCAGATCGCGCCAGACATTGCCGAGTTCGTCGGTACTCTGACGGGAAAAGCCACGCATCAACGCAAACAGTACCGCAACCCCGGTAGCTGCCGATAAGAAATTCTGTACCGCAAGCACCACCATCTGGCTGAAATAGCTCAAGGTGGATTCCCCGGCGTAGGATTGCCAGTTGGTGTTACTGACAAAACTGATGGCAGTGTTCAGCGCCAAATGCCAGGACAAGCCTGGCAACTGCTGCGGGTTATAGGGCAAGTTCTCCTGCGCCATCAACAGTACCATCAGAAAGCACAACCCAAGGGCGTTAAACAACAGAATGGCGCACAGATACTGACGCCAGTTCATCTCGCAGTCTGACACGCCGCACACACGCCACATCCCCTGTTCGAACGCCGCCACGCCGGGTAAAGCGCGATCGAGTACCATCCCCGTCATCAACCGAACCAACGGTTGGGCCAGCACCAATAATACGGCCAGAAAACTGGCCAGAAGTAAAAATGCATTGGCCGCCATCAGAATTCCTCCGCCCGAAACAGGGCGTAAAACAGATAGCCCAGTAACAGAAATACCAGCACGATGCCGGTCATCAGTCCCACATTCACGGTTTATCTCCCCGCGTTTATTGAATGTGGCTCGAGTGTAAGAATCAGGGCGTAAAAATGTCGTTAATATCGCAGGCGGAGGGGTAAAAAAGGTATAAAAATGCCGAGAGCATAACCAGCTCAATCAGCATCGATGAGCTGGCCGTGTTAACACGAAGGGATCACAGCAGGCCTTGCAGCGCAGGCGCCGTCATACTAGCATCAAACGGAACGATGTCTGCATTGGCCAGCCCCAGTTTCTGAAACGGATCCTGACTAAGGCGCACCTGCAACTGTTCGAGGCTGTCGCTTTTCGCCAAAATGACGCCGCCAGTGCGCGGAATGCGGCGGCCTGATGCGAGAAAAACACCGTCGGCATAGTCCTGTTTTAACCATTCAACATGAGCAGGAATCTGTTCATCAATCGCCTCAAGCGGCTGCACATACGTCAGCACCACCACATAAACCACACTCATTGTAAATTCCATGTATTACGTAAGGGATAATGTAAGGCTACTCCTCGACAGGGGAGGCATGAAGCGCTTTTTTGTTAGAGAATCTAAGGCATATGCCATTTTCTAGACGTGAGCTAATAGCGCGAAGGCCAAATCTCTTCAGGACGTTTATTCAACGCGTTAGCAATCAGCCGTTCGCCTTTGGGCCAGCGTCGCACCAACGCGTTTGACAGTGTTGATGACGCCAATCCCGCTTCTCTGGAAAGCGCTGACAGCGTTGTGCCACGCTTTTTCAAACCCGCTACGATATCTGCCGGATGCCAGTCCTTACCGTCCATTACCATCCCCCGATGTTATTATGTGCGAATGTTCAGCATATCTAAACAACGGCGATGTTAAGTAATGCTAAACACTAAGTCAATATCGATTATCGATGGTGCCATGATGCTACTTGCTCTCCTTAAATCCGCCCGCCTGCATGCCAAGTTGACTCAGGAAAAACTTGGAGTGCTCGCGGGCATTAGTGCTCGCGGGCATTGAAGAAGCGACCGCGCGTTCGCGTGTCTCACAGTATGAAAGCGGCACCTATCGCCCCACATTCGAGATGATGTGCGCCTTTGCCCGCGTACTCGGCGTACCGGAAAGCTATTTTTATACCGTCGATGACGACTTCGCAGAACGCATTTTGCTGTTGTATGAAAGTGACCGCATACAGCAAAAAAAGAATGCATAGGACAGCGTAAAAAAACGCGCTAAACAGAGGAAGGAACCACAGTGCAATTGCCTGACAGGGATGCGTTTTCTGATTTTTTTGCTGCTGAGGATGATGAACGGGCCTGCGCCAGACGTCATGCATTTTTCAAATACCATGAAGGGACCGAGCAAACGGCGTCCTCACGAGATGACTATCAGTCAACCTTTATGAGCGTCTACGGCATCCATATCGACTGGCGGGAGGGGATTTTCAGCCTGTTGGAGGGAATCTCGCACTGTCTGGGAGACGCGGTTTTTTCTACTGAATTTGACTACGACAGCGACATTGAAACCGCTACGGTCAACGTTGCTGGCGTTCAGCATGTTTTTCATCATTATTCGCTGGGATCAGAGGAGTATGATGCGGAGCAGGCGCGCATTGAACGCCTGCTACTGGCTGGAAGATATGCCTTGCGCGTGCACACCGAAAGCCTGATGAGCGACACACTGTCTTTTTTACTGATGCCCGTCAGCGCATGGCAATACGTCGAACAGCAGTTCGGTACTGAATCAGTATCAAAATACTTCGTCCCGTGGCTTTGTTGAATAAATCAGAACTTGTAACGACTGTGCCCCATCGGGTCGATTGTTACGTGATGCGAATACTGTTCGGCATTCCTAATAGCGTGATCCGGTTAAGCGCTTTGACCATCGCCATG
>NZ_JBPETA010000295.1:0-2631 GCF_051710365.1 Symbiopectobacterium sp.
CATGGCGATGGTCAAAGCGCTTAACCGGATCACGCTATTAGGAATGCCGAACAGTATTCGCATCACGTAACAATCGACCCGATGGGGCACAGTCGTTACAAGTTCTGATTTATTCAACAAAGCCGAATGACGGTTATACAATATGATAGAAAAGCTCGGTAGATATACTGAATTACGACATAAGCGGAGAAATTCTTTTACGCGTTGCGAATTAACGCTGTAACCACATTATTCAGCAAAGGTGTATTCTATAAAAAACGCCATTGGTAATCAGATTACCAATGGCGCGATCGAATCACATGCTTAACCGTTATTTGTGAAAGTCAGGAAAAGTCATTTCTGCATATTTCACAAAACGCGTTCCGCGGGACAACTTATAACCGAACCAAATTAGCAAAAATAATGGAATGCCAATATAGGTTGCGGTGACGCCATACCAGTCAATGTTATCTTGCAAAAATGCCTGGTAGTTTTGCCCCAGGGTGATCAGCAGGCAAAGCACGAACGCGAAGATCGGCCCAATCGGAAAGAATCCCGAGCGGTACGGCAGCGCGTTAAGATCCAACCCTTGCTGCACATAGCCACGACGGAAACGATAGTGGCTAATCGCAATCCCCAACCAGGCGATAAAACCGGTCATGCCGGAGGTATTCAGCAGCCAGAGATAGACCGTTTGGTTGCCAAACATCGAGGTCAGGAAACAAAGTCCCGCCACAACGGTGGTCGCATATAGCGCATTGCGCGGCACGCCGCCTTTGGAGAGTTTGGCAAACATACGCGGCGCTTTGCCTTCCTGCGCCAGAGTAAAGAGCATACGCGTTGAAGCGTACATTCCGGAGTTACCCGCAGAGAGCACCGCCGTCAGGATCACCGCATTCATCACCGCCGCGGCCGACATCAACCCGGCATTCTGGAACACCAGCGTAAACGGGCTAACCGTAATGTCTTTTACATCATTACGCAGCAAGTTGGGGTCGGTATAAGGAATAATCAGGCTGATAATCAGGATGGTAAACACGTAGAACAGCAATATACGCCAGAACACCTGACGAATAGCACGTGGAATATTTTGCGCAGGATCTTTTGATTCACCCGCCGCTACGCCGATAAGCTCGGTGCCCTGGAAGGAGAAGCCGACGATCATCGCCACACCAATCATCGCGGAGAAGCCACCAGAAAAAGGCGCATCGCCAATTTGCCAGTTGTGCCAGCCTGCGTTCTCTGCACCGCGCAGAATGCCGACGATCATCAGCACGCCAACGGTGATAAAGACCACGACGGTGACCACTTTGATCAGTGAGAACCAATACTCTGCCTCACCAAACCCTTTTACCGAGATGTAGTTAAGCAGAAACATCAATGCTAAAAACAGGGCACTCCAAATCCAGCCAGAAACCTCGGGGAACCAGTAACCCATCACCAACTGCGCCGCGACCAGATCGACGGCTATCGTCACCGCCCAGTTGTACCAGTAGTTCCATCCGAGCGCGAAGCCAAATCCCTCTTCTACGTATTTGGCACCATAAGTGGAAAACGAACCAGAGACGGGCATAAACGCGGCCAGTTCGCCCAGGCTGGTCATCAAAAAGTAGACCATCAGCCCGATAAGCGCATAGGAGAGCAGCGCCCCACCGGGACCGGCCTGCGAAATGGTTGCGCCTGAAGCGACAAACAGTCCGGTGCCGATGGATCCGCCAATGGCAATCATGGTGAGATGCCGCGCTTTAAGCTCACGGCGCAGCGTAGGTGCGCCCTGAGATGTGCTATGTAATTGTTGCTGAGCCATAATATCCTGCGCTCTATCTAAAATGAGGCGGGATTGTAGCAAATCGTTTTCTACAGAATCGCTATCATTATCGAGTTATAAGAGAGCTTCATAACTGCCTCGCCATCATTAGCAATAAGAAAGTCGAATGGCCGCAGTCAACCCTACTTTGCTGGCTGACAGTATTCCAGAAAGCGTTGCAACACATTGGAAAGGTGTTTTTGTCTGTGGTGAACCAGATAAAGAGTGCGCACCAAGCGCGGTTGCTCCAGTTGCAACGCCACCAGTGACCCCGCAGCCAGTTGATCGGCAATGACACGATGCGACAGGCAACTGATACCAATGCCATGACGCACGGCATGCTTGATGGCCTCGGAGTTCCCCAACTCCATCACCAGTTTGAAATGGGGTAATAGTGCTAAGAGCTGGTGATCCAAGACTTCCCGCGTGCCTGAGCCACGTTCACACAAGATCCACGGTGCTTCCGCCAGCATCGGGACGGTAAGCGTCTGCTGTACGAGGGGATTCTCAGGGGCGCAAAAGACCACAAGTTCATCCTCCAGCCAAGGCTGCGTCACCAAATCCGGATGATGACAAGGACCCTCGATAAAACCGAGATCGACGCTGAATTCCGCCACCGCCGTCACCACGTCCTAGGTGTTGCCCACGTGCAGCTCAAAAGGAATGGAGGGATAATCACGGCGATAGCGGGCAATCATGGCAGGAAACAGATAGTTACCTGTATTAGTCGCGACTTGATCTGACACTGGACCTTGCAAGGTTGAGAGTTACCGGTTTTGATATGGGTGTCCAATCCTTATACAAAACACGAGGTAACTCTCATGATTCATACTAACAATCCCATC
>NZ_JBPETA010000296.1:0-2552 GCF_051710365.1 Symbiopectobacterium sp.
CACGCCAATGGCAACATTACTTGATGGTAAACGGGTCTGGGCAGAAAAAAAATCTGAACCAGATTTAATCTGACAGACACCTGTATAAATAACCGGTAACTGTCAGATCAGGTCTGAGCTAGTACACTTTAATTTTCTTCGCATGTGCCGCCTTAATGCCTTTCCACTCGTTCAATCCCGTACCAAACATGCTGGCAACGGCCTTATCCGTTTTTAATTCTGCACAGGCTGCATTAAGTTCCTGCATGACGCTGCGCTTGCGTGGATTGGTAACCTGACCTTTAGTCCAGTATTCATAGAGCACGTCATCACATTCTTCCTGATACTGAACCACTTTGTCGCGGATTTCGGGCTTGACCTTGTTGGGGCTGATGGTCTGAAGCCAACCGTTTAATTTGCGCAGAGCCAAACACAGCATCTTCTGTGGGCCGCCAGATGTAGGGATGGTGATTTCCACCCCTCCTTTGGCAAAGCGCTGTTTTATCTTGGTTCTTTGTGACTTCCAATCCATCCCCATTCCTTCAACGATAGGTTTCATCGGGGTATAGGGTTCGCCATTGTAGTTGACGACATACAGAGCATTTCCATGAAACGGAACGGTGATTGTTTGCATAGTGCTTCGCCTTACTTAGTAATGAACCTTTGGTGCATAGGAAATCAGCCCGTCGAAGGCAGCACTAGCCAGCTGCTTCCTCAAAGGCTCATTCCTAAACAAGGTCCGACGTGTGATGGGTGCATGCACTGCACCGATGAAAAAAACCTCGGACGATGCCGAGGCTCAGTAAGTTGGATTAAAGGGTTACAGGGACTTCAGACAAAGCTCTCGCTCTACCGCCCGACGACTGACCAGTCCTTTCCAGATACGGCCATCGACATACACCCAACGGCGCATTTCGTCACAGGCACCGACCTTGTCTCCCGCGTTGAGCTTTTTGAGCAAGGTTGAACGCGCAAATGCCCCGCTGCCGACGTTGTAGACGAACGAGGCAAGAGCGGCTTTCTGGCTCTGCGTCAGTGGTACGGTGACATTAGCGTCAACCACAACCATTGCTGCTTTCAGGTCGCTGTCCAGAAGAGAATCACACTCTTTCTGGGTGTAACTTTTGTCAGAAATGACATTGCCGGTATGCCCATAGCACACCGTGAGCACACCGCCTGGATCCCTGTACGGCGTGTATTTCACACCCTCATGCCACTGGAGCAGCACGGCAGCCATGACAATGGCCCCGCCAGCAGCAGCGCCTGCCATCTTGTTACGCAGTGAGGGATTCATTACTCACCCCGCGCTTCTTTGCGTCGGTCTTCCCTGATTTTGAAATAGAGGTTGGTCAGAAAAGTGAGCAGGCCAAATACCAGGCTACTGAGTACGCCCAGCGCCGCCCATTGTGTCGACGATACGGTATCGAGTAGTTGCAGCATCCAATAACCGCCGCTTACACCCGATGCGCCATATGAAACGCCCGTGGTTATTTTGTCCAATTGCATAGTCTCACCTCCGATTTTTCGGATGGCGCTGTGTGATTGAGGGGGGATAAAAAAGGCCACGCCGGGAGCGTAGCCTGAAAATTGGCGGGACAGGAAGGATTCGCCCCTTCGGTTAACAGCCGAACGCATAACCGCTGTGCTTCTGACCCTGAAACGGAAAAACCCCGGTGATTAACCGGGGCCTTATCGCACACCTGTACCAAACTGATATGGACGGAACAACAAGCTGGATGTGCGACGTGATGATCTTATTCAGCAATCAGTCGCTGTCAATAGAAAAAAGCCCCAACCAAAGTTGAGGCTTCATGTCCTGCGCGCTTTTGCCGCAGCATGGGTGTATTATGTGTCCGGACGTCCGGACAGTCAAGCACTTTAGTTGATCTTTTGATCAGTGTTTTTTGATAAGTGGTTTATCTAAGCGCGTCGGACTGGCATCACCAGACATAACTAATGTGCGATAGCCAAAATCCTGTAGTGTCTCAACGAGTAAGTGAACATCCCGCCGAAGTTTTTGGATATATTCACCCTCGACACAATCCTTATCATCGATATTAATAATCTGATGTTGTCTGTTTCGGTAACAAACCAACCAACGCCCTTCTCTTGGTATCGTGACAGTGATGGCAGAATAACTATTGAAGAGATCTCGCTGACGTTGATTGAAGTAACAGTCCTCTAACTTCTCGAATACATCCCATGCCTTATCGGTTTCAAGCATCTTGGCGTGTCTTGCGGCTCCGCGTTCTGTCCATAAGATGAGATGCTTTGTGCGTGGTGCGACTAAGTAACTTTCAGTTACCTTGTTCTTAAAGTCTTTGAGTTCAATGCTTTCCAGGCTTTGTTGAATAAATAGAAAGTTTGGGTAATCATCGGATCAGATCACCATAGTTGTTTCAAAATCAGGTCTCCATGGCAAAACAAAATTTTAAAATCACTAACTCTCCTATAACAAGGCCCTCAAGCAGCGCGGTTCTCTAACCGTATGGCTAGATGAATCAGCCATTGCTGCATGGACGGAAAAAACGACTACTGAACGGCGTGGACGACCGCTCCACTACTCAGATATG
>NZ_JBPETA010000297.1:0-2508 GCF_051710365.1 Symbiopectobacterium sp.
AGGTTACGGATGGTAACGTGGGGAGTACTCATGCTGATTGGTCTGCAAAAAGCAGTAATAAATTCAGAACTTCAGAATACCGTCAAGTCCCGAAAAAAGAAAAATCAGGTGCGGAATGACGGATTCACAGCTGCATGGAGCCGCAACGGTAATCTCCTGTGCCATGGGCACTGGATCATTACGTTTCAGTCCAAGGCATTTAGTCTGCCAGCATCTTATCAGGAAAAACATCTGGGAACGTTGGGAATATATTCGATCATCGATCCTGAGGATGAATTATATCGTGAAGGATTGGATGAAGATGATTGGATTGTAGAAAATGTAGACTGGTTAGCCGACTGTTTCGAAAATAACCAGGTTCCTATTGAAGAGTGCTATTTCCGTTTTTTTTATCAGGCGATCAATCCACAGGATTGGCGTTGTACCAGCTGTGCGGGTTGCATGTAATCCCGCCAAACCCGTTGAGCCATTTTACTCTCCCTCGCGTTTTAACCTCCAGAGTTATATCTGCCCTGTCACTCCCTTTGCTTTCGCGCCGAATTCTGGAATAAGGCACGCAACAGCGTGGCAGGGGAGCACGAACCCGTGTGAAAATGATACGCTGTGATGCTATACCCTCAATCAACGTGGAGTGAACATGGAAACCGAGATTTTGCAGTTAAGCGCCCAGATTGGAGCGCGCCTGACTGCGTTGGGTGCAAAGGTGACCTGTGCAGAATCCTGTACGGGAGGCTGGATAGCGAAATCGATTACTGATGTGGCGGGGAGTTCCGGCTGGTTTGACTATGGATTTGTCACTTACAGCAACCAGGCAAAACAGCGCCTCATCGGTGTCAGTGAGGAAACGCTCGCCCAATACGGCGCAGTGAGTGAGCAAACCGTACGGGAAATGGCGCAGGGTGCCTTGCGTGCAGCGGGGGCTGATTATTCACTTTCTGTGAGCGGCATTGCTGGCCCCGACGGCGGTTCTGACGAAAAACCCGTTGGTACCGTCTGGTTTGGCTGGTGTGACAAGCACGGCAACCTACTGGCGCGTGAAATGCTGTTTCTTGGCGACAGGCATGCTGTGCGGCTTCAGGCCGTGCGTTTCGCACTTCAGATGCTTTTGGATGGATTTCTGCAAAAATAATCTTGATGCTGTATGCGTATACAGTATAATGCTGTTAATGATTCGGTGACACGCCTGTTTGATTACATACCAGTGTCAGTCACATAAAGCGCGCGGCCGTGTAGCGAGAGCGTTACGCCGCATGACAGGAGTAGAAATGGCTATTGACGAGAACAAACAAAAGGCATTGGCGGCTGCGCTGGGCCAGATCGAAAAGCAATTTGGTAAAGGTTCTATCATACGTTTGGGCGAAGACCGCTCAATGGATGTTGAAACGATCTCTACCGGCTCTCTGTCACTCGATATTGCCTTGGGGGCCGGTGGGCTGCCAATGGGGCGTATCGTTGAAATCTACGGACCAGAATCGTCAGGTAAAACCACACTAACGCTGCAAGTTATCGCTGCTGCACAGCGTGAAGGTAAAACCTGCGCATTTATCGATGCTGAACATGCACTCGATCCGATTTATGCCAAAAAGCTGGGTGTCGACATCGATAACCTGCTGTGTTCTCAGCCCGATACCGGCGAGCAGGCGTTAGAGATTTGCGATGCGTTGACGCGTTCAGGCGCGGTTGACGTGATCATCGTTGACTCCGTGGCGGCACTGACGCCGAAAGCGGAAATCGAAGGTGAAATCGGTGATTCCCACATGGGGCTGGCGGCTCGCATGATGAGCCAGGCGATGCGTAAGCTAGCCGGTAACTTGAAGCAGGCGAATACGCTGCTGATTTTTATCAACCAGATCCGTATGAAAATTGGCGTTATGTTTGGTAACCCGGAAACCACCACCGGGGGTAACGCGCTGAAGTTTTATGCTTCTGTACGTCTCGATATCCGCCGCATTGGCTCCATTAAAGATGGAGAAGAAGTGGTGGGCAGCGAAACCCGCGTGAAAGTGGTGAAAAACAAAGTGGCTGCGCCCTTTAAACAGGCTGAGTTCCAGATCATGTACGGCGAAGGGATCAACATCCACGGTGAGTTGGTCGATCTTGGCGTGAAACATAAGCTGATTGAGAAAGCGGGTGCCTGGTATAGCTACAACGGCGACAAGATTGGGAAAGGCAAAGCGAATGCGTGCAACTACCTGAAAGAAAACCCGGCAGTCGCGGCCGAATTGGATAAAAAGCTGCGTGAAATGCTGCTGCACAACAAAGATCATGTGTCTGCACCAGCAAGCGAAGCGGGTTTCTACGATGATGCAGAAACCGCGGGTAGCGAAAATAACGGTGAATTTTAAACCGCGTTAAGTGACTTGAATGGAGCACGATAAACGTTATTTGTATTAGTCGCGACTTGATCTGACACTGGACCTTGCAAGGTTGAGAGTTACCGGTTTTGATATGGGTGTCCAATCCTTATACAAAACACGAGGTAACTCTCATGATTCATACTAACAATCC
>NZ_JBPETA010000298.1:0-2504 GCF_051710365.1 Symbiopectobacterium sp.
TTGTTGTGCGTCAGTCCCATGAGGTTGCAGACCTTGCTACCAAGCGTGACCTTGAAGACGTGCGCAAAGATTTAACGGTTCAGATAGCCGATGTCCGTAAGGACTTATCCGCAGAGATAGCCGATGTTCGTAAGGATATTGACGCTCGCTTCGAGAAGAACGAAGCTCAGATGCAGGCTCGCTTCGAGAAGACCGAGGCGCAGATATCTTTAGTCCGCAAGGATTTACAGCTTGAGATGGCGGGTATTCGCTCCGAGCAGAAGTTAATGCGCTGGATGCTGAGTGCTGGAATTTTGGGTATTCTCTCTCTGGTTGTGAAAGCTTTTCTCGTCACGGCCCTTTGAGCAATTCTGCCCATTGGGTCGGTAGCTCAGTGTGGAAGAGCGTACGTGTTCCCCAACCGTAAGGCCGCAGGTTCGAGTCCTGCCCGACCCTTCACTGCCAGCAACTTCCCTCCCGCGTCAAGCTGAACTCACCTGCATTGCCGCCTACCGGTATGCGTGTACTCATGCGGCTACCTTGGCTAAGTTTCTAATAACCTTAAGTTCTCTTTCAAGTTCAGCCAGGAACTGCGTTAACGCCTCCTGTATTTCAGCAACCAGCTTATCCTCCTGATGAATTCTCAACTGGTAATAGGCAAGGTCTGGCGGTAGCCTGTCGTCATAGCTGACAAAATCACACCATTTCCTGCCCGTACACATCATTTGGGCGTGCATCTGTAGGAGGTATTGGTTTTTCGGCTTACCGGTCTTGATGGTCTCTAAATGCGTCCATGTATTGGGGCACTTGATTTCAATCAGACCATCGCACCCTACCAGTCCGTCAGGCGATGCGCCAAATCCTGCAATGTCAGGGTGAAGGATAAAGCCGACCTCGTTCACTTCTGCGTCAAACTGGTTAAGCAGGTACATCTCCCGCGCCACCGGTTCAAGTTCAGTGCCGCGCTGCATGGCGGCGTTTGAGTAACTTTCTTCCATTTTTCCCGTTAGGCGCTGGCATATAAGCTCTGCCATGTAGTTCTGGCGGCTGGCGGAATAGCCCGATTTGGTTTTTGCCATTACGTCAGACAGGCGACTGGCGGTGACGTTGCCACAACGGGCGGAAAACCATTCATCACTGCGCTGTTGCATGATCCACCTCGCTATATTCTGCATCGACGGGAATGCTTTTCTTGATGCGCTCCTTCTCTGCCTTGCCGATAATCCTGCGCTCTTCCTGCGTGAGGCTCTTCCACGTTTCAGAGAAGACTTCCATGCTTAGCTGTGCTGCCTCTTCGCACCTGGCAATGAGTGTAGGGCGGCGCTCATCCGTCTCTTGTCCAGCAACAACACTTGCTGGCGTGCTTTCTATAATCCGCTCCGCCTCGTCACTGTCGTAAATGCCAGCGAAGCCAAATGCCATGCGCGCGCACTGAATAAGTGACTTGTGGCGCAGCATGCGGGTAGGGTGTGATTGCCACGGCTGGGTATTGCGCTTACACTCGCCCATATATTCGGTTACTACAGTAGGGTGTTTGCGATCTTTGCGGTAAATCCTACAAGTCGATGCGCCCTCGTCCTTATCGTAGCTGAATTCCATGCCATCGAATTGCGGATGTTCGTTAATGATCCGCGCCCATCCATCGACACCAACAACCGGAACAATACCGCCCTTGTCAGGAAAGGCGTAAATTTCTTTTGTCCACGGGTTCAGTCCGTACTGGTTGGCAACAATAAGCAGGGCGGTAAATTGCTCGTCCGTTACGCTACCACCCTTGAACGCCGTATTCTTGAGCGTGCTCATCAATTCGGTCCCTGGTGCCATGCCGAGACGTTCAACCAGCTTTCCAGCCATTGTTGCTAATGCCGTGCTCATGCAGCATCCTCCCCGTTTTTCATTCGTAGCCAAATATCCATGGCGTATTCGTATTTTGCAAGCAGCTGAATAAATCCATCCGTGAATGTCTCAAGGGCTATTTGCTGCTCAGGGTGGCTTTGTTGAATAAATAGATTTTATGCTGGCAGCCAAGTGAAACGACGGATCCTCGCAACGCAAAATCATGCAGTTAGGCCTCATGAGAAAACTGTACACCTAAGATGACAAGCATTTTCTACCAAAACTGGCATAGAAAAACAGCATGATTACCTATTATTCAACAAAGCCGCTCAGGGTCATTCACCAGAATGTCAACCACGCTTTCGTCAACGCCGGTCATTCTGCGAATAGCAGTAAATATTTCATCTTGCTTTACCCGGTTATCCGCAAATGCGTAATAGGTATTAACCACATCTAAATCGGCACCTGAAAATGTCGAGATAATCTCTTCTATCTCCCGTTGTCCTGATTCGCTGATTTTCATAATAGATGTCCTTTTGGGTAGACAGTATCAACATTAAGCATGGCTAAATAGCTGTTCCTAATACCGCTACACTTTTGCCTGTCCATGTTTTCCACTGGGAAACGGGCTGACGGTTTCCATGAAGCGGCGAACCTTGTTCAGTAACTGCCACATTGAACAGCATTGA
>NZ_JBPETA010000299.1:0-2494 GCF_051710365.1 Symbiopectobacterium sp.
TGTGGTGATGGCCATATCTGAGTAGTGGAGCGGTCGTCCACGCCGTTCAGTAGTCGTTTTTTCCGTCCATGCAGCAATGGCTGATTCATCTAGCCATACGGTTAGAGAACCGCGCTGCTTGAGGGCATTGTTATAGGAGGGCCAGTTAGTGATTTTAAAATTTTGTTTTGCCATGGAGACCTGATTTTGAAACAACTATGGTGATCTGATCCGATGATTACCCAAACTTTCTATTTATTCAACAAAGCCGATGTATTGACCAAAATGCGGGCCGAAGGTTTTTCTCTTGAAGAGTAGGATTAGGCTATGTCTCTATACAAACAACTTTTGATAGCCATCTGCTTATTCGTGCTGGTTATTTTTAGCGGCAGTTTTTTTGTCAGTCTGGAAAATTCACGCGAGCAGTCGAATAACCAATTGCAATCCCACGCGCAGGATGCCGCCACAGCACTCGGATTATCGCTAACGCCCAATATCGACGATCCGGCCATGGTGGAATTAATGGTCAGCTCGATTTTTGATAGCGGCTATTTTTCCAGCATTCGGGTGCGTGATATTAAAACCGGCAATGTCACGCTGGAACGCATCGCCTCGCCAGAAATTCCTAATGTTCCGGCCTGGTTTGTGCGGCTGGTCAATCTGACGCCGGGCAATGGCGAGGCCATCGTGATGCGTGGGTGGGAGCAGGCAGCAAAAGTAGAAGTGGTCAGCCACCCGATGTTCGCCATTACCCGTCTGTGGCAAAGCACCTCCGCCGGGGCTTTATGGCTGTTGGGCTGCGCGGCGTTCGGCTTACTGATTGGCGCGCTGCTGCTGCGCCGCCAGTTGCGCCCCTTGAACTACATGGTGAAACAGTCGTTGGCGATCACCCGCCGTGAGTACCTCACCCAGCCGGATCTGCCCAGCACTCCCGAATTCCGCCGCGTGGCACAGGCCATGAACCTGATGGTCAGCAAGCTGAAGATGCTGTTTGAGGAAGAGGCTGAGCGAAGTGAACGCTTACGTCAAGAAGCCTATCAGGATCCACAAACCGGTCTGCCTAACCGTCGTGCCTTTGAGATGCAGTTCAATGACAAAAGCAGCGATGAAGAGACACCGCCGGGTTATCTCATCATGATTCGCATACAGGATCTTGCAGGTCTCAACCAACGGCTCGGCGGCCAACGCACCGATTCGCTGCTGGAAACCATGGCGAAAATGATGCGTACCGCGCAAAAGCTCTATGCCGAACAGGAGAGCGTACTGGCACGTTTGCGTGGCGGTGAATTTGCCCTGTTGTGCCCCGGCATGGCAGAAAAAGAAGCGCACACTCTGGTCGTCGCACTTTCACACAACCTGGAGTCACTCGCGTTAACGGGCGAGATCGACAGTTCACCCGTTGCCGCATTGGGCATGGTGCCGTTCAAGCATGGCGATAGCCTGAAATCGCTGTTGATACAGGGTGACCACGCGCTCACGCGGGCAGAAAGCTCCCCGCTGCATCATGCGCCGCTGGCGGAAAATGAAGCCAATTCACCGGCAGAAGCCGATCGCCACCTGTGATTTAATCGCCTGGATACCCTGCTGAATGAGGAACGCCTGCAACTGTTCTTCCAGCCGGTTTGCCGCTGCGCCCCTCCCGGTGATGTTCTTCATCATAAGGTACTGGCGCGTATCAACGATGAGCAGGGCAACAGCATCGCTGCGGGATTTTTCCTCCCCTGGATACAGCGCTTCGGCTGGAATGCCCGGTTAGATCAGGTGATGGTAAAACAAACATTGGATTATCTGTCGCGCAACTCCGGCACGCTGGCGCTGAGTCTGTCGGGCAGTACCGTGCTGGATTTAAACCTGCTGACGCAAATGCTGGCACCGCTTAAGGGCCATCCCGAGCGGGCGCGCAGAGTGATCCTTGAGCTGGATGAAAACCAGTTGCCGGAAACCCATCATCTTGAAGCGCTGATCGCATTACTCGGCGAATACGGTTGCCAACTGGGACTACAGCACTTCGGCGGGCGCTTTAACCTGATAGGTAATCTGGCGCAATGGGGGCTTGCTTACCTGAAAATTGATGGCAGCTACATTCGCAATATCGATCGGGAAAACGATAAAAAGGTGTTTATTGAAGCCCTTTATCGCACCGCCAACAGCATCGATTTGCCGCTGATCGCTGAGCGTGTAGAAACCGAGGGTGAACTGGATACGCTGCGCGGCATGGGGCTACAGGGTGCTATGGGGCGTTTTCTGGGAGAACCGTTTCCCGCGCCAGATAACACACTGTTGCTGAAATAGTGTTTAAGGGCGTTAATAGTAATAGTGCGTGCAGACAAGCTTGCCTGCACGCACCTGAGAGAGAAAAGCGCAGCGACTGAGACTTAAAACATCGTCTCATCTGTATTAGTCGCGACTTGATCTGACACTGGACCTTGCAAGGTTGAGAGTTACCGGTTTTGATATGGGTGTCCAATCCTTATACAAAACACGAGGTAACTCTCATGATTCATACTAACAATCC
>NZ_JBPETA010000300.1:0-2489 GCF_051710365.1 Symbiopectobacterium sp.
GAGTTCAGTATTGGTGACAGACCACCACAAGTATCCAACCTCAATTCTATTCACAAGACCATCGTTGATGTTCTCGGCGAGCGATACCGTCGAATTTATTCTTAAAGTAGGTGCGGAATGACGGATCAATTATTCCCATTGGTCTTTTGGTAAGCGGTTTATCGAAACCGAACAGCGCTATAAGCACGGCCAGCAAGGGCTGGCCTATGAGATCGTTATCAACTCCGATCCCTGTATCGCATATCTGATGGAAGAAAACACCATCACCATACAATCCTTGGTGATGGCGCACGCCTGTTATGGCCACAACTCCTTTTTTAAAGGTAACTATTTGTTTCGAAGTTGGACCGATGCAGGCTCCATCGTTGACTACCTGATTTTTGCCCGTCAATACATCGCCCAATGCGAAGAGCGTTATGGCGTAGAAGAGGTCGAGCAACTGCTTGATTCCTGCCATGCGCTGATGAATTACGGTGTCGATCGCTACAAACGCCCGCAAAAGATTTCGCTGGAAGAGGAAAAACTGCGTCAGAAAAGCCGTGAGGCCTATTTGCAAAGTCAGGTCAATGAACTGTGGCGCACCCTGCCACGCCGCGATCCCGAGGTTTCGCTCGAAGCGGCGCGTCGTTTCCCACGCGAGCCGCAGGAAAATATTCTCTATTTTATGAAGAAGAATACGCCGTTACTGGAACCCTGGCAGAGTGAAGTACTGCGCATTGTGCGTAAGGTCAGTCAATATTTTTACCCACAAAAACAGACTCAGGTCATGAACGAGGGCTGGGCAACGTTTTGGCACTACACCATTCTCAATCATCTCTACGATGAAGGGAAAGTGACCGAGCGCTTTATGATGGAGTTCCTGCACAGCCACACCAATGTGGTCTATCAGCCTCCGTACAACAGCCCTTATTACAATGGCATTAACCCTTATGCGCTCGGATTCGCCATGTTTCAGGATATCAAGCGTATTTGCCAGACACCAACGGAGGAGGACCGCTACTGGTTCCCTGATATAGCAGGCAAGGACTGGCTGGAAACCCTACATTTCGCCATGCAGAACTTCAAGGATGAAAGCTTTATCAGCCAGTTCTTGTCACCCAAGGTGATGCGCGATTTCCGGCTATTTACCGTGCTGGATGATGACCATAACAATTATCTGGAAATTGCCGCGATCCACGATGAGGAAGGCTACCGGATGATCCGTCAGGAGCTGTCCGCACAGTATAACCTTAGCAATCAGGAACCAAATATTCAGGTCTGGAATGTGGATCTGCGCGGTAACCGCTCGCTGACGCTGCGCTATGTTCCTCACCACCGCGCACCGCTCGACAAGAGCAGCCACGATGTGATGAAACATGTACACCGACTGTGGGGATTTGATGTTTATCTGGAGCAACAGAATGCAGATGGCAGCATAGAGTTTGGTTGAACGCTGTCCGCCGCGTAATCCAGGGGTCAACTGAAGCCCATGTCACGTGTCGCGCTCACACAGTGCGCGACACGTGGCGAGGTTAATTAGCGACGAACCTCAGCAATATCGCGCGGAATCTGGTTTTGCATGCTGTGCCAGATAGCGCCGCTCTCTTTCCCGTAGGTACGCACCGCATCCATCACGCGTTCGTGTTGTCCTTCTTTCGCGATGGTTTCCAGACGAGTATAAAAATCAATAGCCAGCTTACGCGCATCCGGGTTGGAGAAGTAGTAACGCCCAACCCGCATATACAGCCCTTTCAGCCCGTTAAGGATTAATCCATAAATCGGGTTGCCAGAAACAAACGCCAATCCGCGGAAAATAGCATAATCCAGTTGCGCAAAGGCATCGGCGTTGTCTTCGACACTGGCACGCTGTATTAATACCTCCTGACTCTTATCAGGGTGTTGACGCAGGGCGGTACGAATAAAGATCGCAGCAATGTTAGTGCGTACGGCCAGCAGATTATCAATCAGTTGCGGCACGCTGTCATGATCGAGTCGTGCCAGCGTTTCCAAGATATTCAGCCCTGATGTTTCCCAAAAATTATTAATTTTCGTGGGTTTACCATGCTGAATCGTCAGCCAGCCATCACGTGCCAGGCGCTGTAACACCTCGCGTAACGTGGTACGGGTTACCCCGATCAGTTCCGATAATTCACGTTCCGCAGGTAAGATAGAACCGGGAGGAAAACGATTATTCCAAATACTTTCGATAATATATTCTTCCGCGAATCCAGCAGGACTTTGCGCCTTGATAACCATGTGTGTGATGTTCCATTTGCGATATAAAAGCGGACTCATCATACCAGAGCAGCCCGCTATCACATAGCGTGGCAGGGAGACAAAAACAGAATTCCGACAGAAACTGTGACACTTCACAAGCTGATTTATTTAACCGTCATTCCGCACCTGATTTTTCTTTTTTCGGGACTTGACGGTATTCTGAAGTTCTGAATTTATTACTGCTTTTTGCAGACCAATCAGCATGAGTACTCCCCACGTTACCATCCGTAACC
>NZ_JBPETA010000301.1:0-2480 GCF_051710365.1 Symbiopectobacterium sp.
GCCTTGTTATAGGAGGGCCAGTTAGTGATTTTAAAATTTTGTTTTGCCATGGAGACCTGATTTTGAAACAACTATGGTGATCTGATCCGATGATTACCCAAACTTTCTATTTATTCAACAAAGCCCTACACGCTACATTTTCTATCATTCTCGCACCTTCTGTCATTCATTCCCGCGAAAGCGGGAATCTCCCACAGGGCAAATACATTCTCTGCGGGAGCTCTCGCATAATCAACCGCTTACAGTATCTGCGCTAAAAGGAACGGTCAATAACGGGTGAGTATGGTTCAGGATTGTAGCCATAAGGCAGCCTCCGATGAGTATCGTATTTACCCACCACCAGAGGTTCCAATCTCTCGGGTGGTGGAACCGGACGGAGTTGGAACTACCGGCCTCATCGACACCGGCGCATCTTGCGATGCCCCCGCCCGGCCCACCATAGAAGTACAGCTAATCGAATGACACAAAAAAAGCGCAGATGCGCTTGGTGTCATCGATGAAGTCAGGCAGGGTTCCAATTCTGGCACCTGATTTTGCAGGTGCACATTAACGACACCACCATCGTCGGTGAGTGGCAAGGGGTTTACTGCTTCAGTAACTGAATGCTGTTCGCAAATCTCCACTTCTTTAGCAAACTTAATTAATCTGAACCGAAAAGATCGCGGGTATACACTTTATCTGCGACATCCGCCAATTCCGATGTCATACGGTTAGAGATAATTACATCTGCCATTTCTTTAAACGCATCAAGATCACGGATAACCCGAGAACGGAAGAATGTGTCTTCCTTAAGTACAGGTTCATAAACAACGACTTCAATACTTTTGGCTTTAATACGCTTCATCACCCCTTGAATGGCTGATGCACGGAAATTATCTGAGCCCGCTTTCATCACCAAGCGATAAACGCCCACCACTTTGGGCTCACTATCGATAATAGAATCCGCGATAAAATCTTTGCGGGTGCGGTTTGCTTCAACAATCGCGCTAATCAGGCTATTAGGTACGCTGGCATAGTTAGCCAGCAGTTGCTTGGTATCTTTAGGCAGACAATAACCACCGTAACCAAAAGAAGGGTTGTTATAGTGGCTGCCAATGCGAGGATCCAGTCCCACACCATCAATAATTTGTTTGCTGTCTAAACCGTTAATCTGAGCATAGCTGTCAAGTTCGTTGAAATAGGCTACACGCATTGCCAAATAGGTATTAGAAAACAGCTTGATTGCTTCTGCTTCAGTTGAGTCCGTGAATAAGACCGGCACATCTTTTTTGATAGCACCTTCGAGTAACAGGTTAGCGAACTGCTCTGCTCGCGCTGAGCGTTCACCTACAACGATACGCGATGGGTAGAGGTTATCGTGCAGCGCTTTGCCTTCGCGTAAAAACTCCGGGGAAAAAATGATGTTATCGGTAGTGTATTTATCTTTAACCGATTTGGTAAAACCAACAGGCACTGTAGATTTAATGATCATTACAGCACTTGGATTGATTGCCAAAACATCACGAATTACTGATTCAACTGACTGCGTGTTAAAATAATTAGATTTAGGGTCATAATCAGTTGGGGTAGCAATAATGACAAAATCAGCCCCCAAGTAGGCTTCTTGTTTATCAAGAGTAGCTAAAAAACTTAGTTTTTTCTCACTTAAAAATCGCTCGATCTCATTATCAACAATAGGTGACTGTTTATTATTTAATAACGTAACTTTCTCTGCCACAACATCCAATGCTACAACTTCATGATATTGAGATAATAATATGGCATTTGAAAGACCTACATACCCTGTACCTGCAATTGCTATTTTCATTTTCAAACCGTTTAAATTAAATTTTTCCATCATCAAACAACAAATAACTAACTGTTATAAAATTCCCTATACCATTCAACAAAACGCGCAACGCCCTCATCTATATTTACTTTCGGTTGGTAACCTGTTACTCTAAATAGATCTTCAGTATCGGCCCAGGTTTGGTAAACATCACCTAGTTGCATAGGTAAAAAATTCCGCTTCGCTTCTATTCCCAATGTCTTTTCAAGTGCAGTAACGAAATCCATTAACTTTATAGGGCTACCATTACCAATATTATAGATCCGATATGGTGCAGAGCTTGTGGCTAGACTTCCTGATTCAGGAGTCCATTGAGCATTGCGCGTAGGAATAACGGCTTTGTTGAATAAATAGAAAGTTTGGGTAATCATGGCTTTGTTGAATAAATAGATTTTATGCTGGCAGCCAAGTGAAACGACGGATCCTAGCAACGCAAAATCATGCAGTTAGGCCCCATGAGAAAACTGTACACCTAAGATGACAAGCATTTTCTACCAAAACTGGCATAGAAAAACAGCATGATTACGGCTTTGTTGAATAAATAGATTTTATGCTGGCAGCCCAGTGAAACGACGGATCCTAGCAACGCAAAATCATGCAGTTAGGCCTCATGAGAAAACTGTACACCTGAGATGACAAGCATTTTCAACCA
>NZ_JBPETA010000302.1:0-2480 GCF_051710365.1 Symbiopectobacterium sp.
AGTTCAGTATTGGTGACAGACCACCACAAGTATCCAACCTCAATTCTATTCACAAGACCATCGTTGATGTTCTCGGCGAGCGATACCGTCGAATTTATTCTTAAAGTAGGTGCGGAATGACGGATGGAGACCTGATTTTGAAACAACTATGGTGATCTGTTCCGATGATTACCCAAACTTTCTATTTATTCAACAAAGCCATAGACATGCCGCGATTCAGCGTCTTTTATGCCCCATTGCTCATCAAGATTTTCTATTAGAGAAATGGCTCTAGAAAAATCTGCTGCAACGCACATATCCCCCCCCTTAAGATCAGCCAAGTTGTTTTACCAAATAATGCCTTGAAAATTTAAGAAAAAAGCCATCAAGACTACCATATTCCGAATAGCCCAACTTTATATAAAACCCACGGGCCTGAAAGCTGAATGTATCAACATAAGAAAAATGACAACCTCTCTTTATCGCCTCACGCTCAGCCATTAGCATCAGTTCACGTCCAACGCCGTTTTTTTGATATTCAGCCGCAACCCAAAGGTATTGAATGTCTAATCCGCCCCACCATGTTCTGGTTATTATCCCCCCCCCCTTTATGTTATCTGATTCATCTTTAACCGTGATTCGCAATGGTTGAATGTCAACAGGTGCAAAATGATCATTATGTTTCCATAAACCATCAAGTATCTGTTTCTCTTCATTTTCATCAGATGTGCAGTGTAATAGGTAATTCATCGTTCCCCCTTGTGGTTGCTAATAACTCACGTAGTTCACTGAATGAATCTTAACGGCATAAAACTATCCAATGTTTAAATAAATATAAAATACCAACCACTCACTAACGTGTTCATAGTGTTCAACATGCCAGGAATAGTTTGCGATATTGATGCCAATCAGTATCACCTGATTTACCTGTGCTGACCAGGCCGCCAAGTCGTCACAGAAAAGTAGCTGTTTTACGCATTAAAGACAGTGCTGAGATGATATTCCGTTTTGTTTCTTAATGACTATCATAAATACTCTCTAACCTTTCATAGTCTCATGGTTACGTTTTTTTTGCACTGTAGTTTTCATCAGTTGAGCATGTTGGCCTATAGCTATCATAATTATGACTATAACTACTTCAATGACTGCCAGTTTTTAATTAATGATGAAACGCCAGGGAAAATAATAACGCATCAATGAAAATGCTGATGCGTTATTATTTATAGAAAAATGATGACACTAATGACGTAATGGACTATTTATCTTTCACTGTGAATGGATAATACCGCCAAGATAACCTTCAATCACTGCGGGAAACGCACCTTCCCTCGCCCACTACCGTGTTTTAGCCAGCAACAGCAATAGCACATAGACCATCATGGCCGCCCCCAGGTTATAGAACATTCCCACCACAAAAGCATCAGCGTACTGGCCTGCTTGTGCTACCTTGCCCTCACCGGTAGTCAGCACCTCACCAAACAGAATGCCAACCACCGCTACCCCTAGTGCCGCGCCCACCCGCTGTACCGTAGAAACCACCCCAGATGCCATACCAGCCTGCGTTTTATCGACAAAGCCCAGCACCACATTTAGCAACGGCGTCATGATGAATCCCTGACCGACACCGACCATAATCAGCACGGGAATGAGTCGCACAGCAACTAACGCCGCTCCCGCCATCCTCACCTGCACGATCATCTCCGCGATAGAAAGCATATAGACCAACGCTCCCACCACGATCGCATGCATGCCAAAGCGTGCCACCAGTCTCGGTGCCGCCAGCGACGCCAGCATAAAACCCAGGCTACAGGGAGCAAAGATACTGCCCGCCACCAGAGGATCAAGACCCAGCCCGGTTTGCATCAGCAATGCAAAACATAAAAAGAAGGAGCTAGACGTCGAATAAACCAGCAACACCAGCACAGCCCCCAACGCAAAACGGCGTTGCGATAGCAACTGCATATCGACGAGAGGGATCCCGCCGCGCACCCGCCGCCGTTCCTGCTGCCGGTAAAACAGTGCAAACAGCACCATTGCCATACTCAGCAACCAGAGACTCCAACCCGGCCAGCCTTGTGCTGGCCCCTCAATCAGGGCCACCAACAACAGCGTCAACCCTGTACTGCTTAACGCTATTCCCATCCCGTCCAGGGCAGCGCGTTGCGGTGCGCAAGTTTCTGGAATGCAGCGCGCAGCGGCAAATGGGTACATTGATGAGAAAGATGCTGCGCCAGCCCAGCCCGAACAGATCGGCATGCACCATCCAGCCGCCTAGCACCTGACCCGCAATCGCGGACAAACCGAGCGTCATTCCTAACAGGCCAAAGGCACGGCGGCTGTCATCCCCACTGAAATTGACACGGATGGATGCATAGACCCGTCATTCCGCACCTACTTTAAGAATAAATTCGACGGTATCGCTCGCCGAGAACATCAACGATGGTCTTGTGAACAGAATTGAGGTTGGATACTTGTGGTGGTCTGTCACCAATACTGAACTC
>NZ_JBPETA010000303.1:0-2417 GCF_051710365.1 Symbiopectobacterium sp.
CTTGTTATAGGAGGGCCAGTTAGTGATTTTAAAATTTTGTTTTGCCATGGAGACCTGATTTTGAAACAACTATGGTGATCTGTTCCGATGATTACCCAAACTTTCTATTTATTCAACAAAGCCCCTGATCAGTATCAACGTCCTTCCTGCTACGGGGCTGAAAACTCAGCTTCCCTCTGCCAGCAGCGCCCAACAGCTAAAACCGCAGAAAAAAGCCATCGTCACCTTAGGTGAACAAGACCAACTGCAACTGGACGGTTCACCCATCCAGATCACCGATTTGGTCAGCACCTTAAAACAGCAGCAGCAGGCCGGAGAGACCACCACCATTATCGTCAACAGCGATAAGCAGGTAGCGGTTGAGCGTCTGGTCGCGGTGATGGATACCCTGCGTCAAGGTGGGTTTACCTCGGTTTCAATCGCAACGCGGAAGCAGTGACATGTATTGGCTTTATCGTTCACGTCATGCCATTAGCTGGTTGCCGCTGCCCGTGGTGGCTGCATGTTTGATGGTGATGACACAGCAAAGCTCGCTCAAAGTACAACCCCAGTATGACGATAGCGTCATGGAGCTGTCGCTCGCCGATCTCACACCGCCGGCGCCGCCAGAAGCGGTGGTTCCTCCAGAGCCTGAAACGCCTCCCGAGGAGACGTTGCCAGAGCCGGAACCAGAGCCCGTCGAGACGCCAGAACCGATTGTTGAGGCACCGCCACCGAAACCCGAACCGAAGCCGGAGCCCAAACCCAAACCGGTGCCCAAGCCAAAGCCTGTTCCAGTGCCGCGCCCTACGCCCGTTGCCACACCGGTGAAAGCTGCCGTGGCAAAAGCTACTGCACCAGCCCCCGCCGTGCCCACACCTGCACCGCCGAAAGTGAATGCGCAGGCGTTGGAGAACAGCTACATCCAGGCGCTGCGTGGCCAGATTGAGCAGTTAAAACGCTACCCAACGGGGCGTCAGGCGTCATTGGAACGCCCGGAAGGAAACGTCGAAATCTGGCTGGAAGTCGATCGCAACGGCCGCGTGCTCAACAGCGGCATTAATCAGAAAGCCACCAGCATGCTGCTCAACCGAGCGGCAACCAGCACATTACAGAGCATCACGCAGGTCAGGCCCTTTCCGGCAGAGGCGTTTGCCGGGCAAAACACCAAACGTTTTTTAGCCACATTCCATTATCAAGCGCAGTGAGCGCCTATACACAACATTGAATCAGGGTGATTAACACAATGAAATTATTCACAGTTTCAAGGATATCTCTCTCTGTCGCGGCCGCATTATGGTCGGGAACCGTGCTGGCAAACGATGCAACAGACATCGGCTCCATTCAGGTTAAAGGAGCGCCATTGGGAGAGGGAATGATGATTCAGGAAGAGAGTGCGAAATCTCGCTCGACGGTAACCAAAGAAGCGATGGATAAGATGCCTGCTACCGGTAACGCCATCGATAAGTTGAAATACACCGCCGGCCTGAATGTCAGCAGTAATGATTCTACCGGCCTGAGCGGTATCGATTACACCATGCGCGGTATGAGCAATGACCAGATCGGTCTTTCGGTTGATGGCATCCCGATGAACGATTCGGGCAGCTATAACGTGTATGCCAACCAGTTGGGCGATGCGGAAAACCTTGAGCAGATTTTTGTGACCCAGGGTTCCTCGGAGATGAATGGCCCACATATCGGCTCCAGCGGCGGCAATATCGGTCTGGTGACGAAACGCCCAGCCAAAGAGTTTGGCGGATTCATCAAACAAACCTTTGGCAGCAACAACCTGAGCAAATCACTGATTCGTTTGGAAACCGGGCTGCATGACGGCTTCAGCAGTTGGTTATCCTACTCCTATACCGATGCTGATAAGTGGCGTGGCAAAGGAGCCACCCGTTCCAACAAGCTGGAATGGAACGGCCTGTATGAAGATGACAACGGCAACAGCAGCAACCTGCTGGTTAAATACAACAAGCAGGACATGAATAACTACAATACGCTGAGCAAAAGCACCTTCCTGAATCAGGGACGCTACGTCGATTACCCGACCACGCCAGAATATAACAGCCGTGGACAGCTCTCACGTTACTACAAGATTAACCGCAACCCGTTTGAAAGCCTGAACCTCACCTTCACGCAGAAACTGCAACTGCGCGATAACCTGTCGCTGACGCTGCAACCCTATTACTACTGGGGCAACGGCGGCAGTTTCAGCGGTCAATCGGCCTATACGCTTTCTTCCACCACCAACGATAAATCGGGCAGTTATGATCTCAGTAACCTGAGCAGCAATACTTACTATCGCCCTTCCTAAATAACTGTTCCGAATAGTAGATCACCTGAAGGGAACTCAGTCCGAGTTGAGCGATCTGATCAATCGATAAAGATCCCAAATCATCAACCGGACTGAGCGATGTCGAGCATAGCACCGATAC
>NZ_JBPETA010000304.1:0-2387 GCF_051710365.1 Symbiopectobacterium sp.
TTTGAGATTTTTGGCCAGTGCATTAGCCAGAGCCTGCAACTGTTTTTCGTCCATAAAGTAACCTGCTTTTGATGTTGGATTGAACATATCAAAATCAGGCAATTACACAAATTTATGTACAGGCTCTGGGCTTTCCTTTCCAGCGCCGCGATTTGCGCGGTCGCAACTGATGATCGCCGGTGCCCCCTTTCCCCTCCGCTCCCCGATTGATAAGGTGCGCGTTGGATACACTCGCTTAAGTATGATGCATATAACGTTTTAGAACATGCAAAATCTTCATTACTGTCGTCACCCCATCACCACATTCAGCAAGGGCAGTTCAAATCATCTATTATGTAACCTACGCTTATTGGTGGTCATTCTGGTGGTCTTGACAGAAAAGCCTTTCCCATTTAGCCGATTTCTTAGCTATATATAGGCAAAGGCGATCCCACTAAGAGTGAACTGCTTATCACCGGGGATGACCAACAGCACGCTGTGGCAGCAGCCTACCAGCACTGATGCAAACTCAATGTGTTGCAACGCCCTGCTACGGTGTAAGAGCAGGCCGATGCTGCGCTTTTGCTGCTCGACAATACGCACATGACGGGCAACACGCTCTATTGCTACGGGGGATATGCGTTGCGTTAGGATGAGGCAATGTCAATTCTCTGGCGTTGCTGTTGTTGTTCCTGCTTTCCTCGCCTGTTCTCATCAACACTGTCTGCCCGTAGCTGGACAGCGTTTTTTAACAAATTCCACTCTTGATTTGCCGCCTTCCTTGACGATTTAAGCATCAATTTTATAGTTGTTCGAAGACGATAGCGTCCATTTCACTAATGAAACAGATGTCGGAGAGAGCGATGTGCTGGATTCGTGTCTGCGAGGCAGATCAGATACAGGAAAACAGGCCGTTTAGCGGCAGCGTGGAAAATAACGCCGTCGGTATTTACCTGCTTGATGGCAAGTACTACGCCCTTGAGGATATTTGCCCGCACGCTTATGCCTTGCTGAGTCAAGGATTTATTGAAGAAGGTAGCGTTGAGTGCCCCTTACACGGCGCGGTGTTTGATATTAAAACCGGGCAATGTCTCGGCGGGCCGGGTGAGCGTGACCTGCATTGTTACCGGGTGCGGCGCGTTGAAAATCACATTCAAATCAGGCTAACGGAGGACACCATCGCATGAAGGCCGATCAGGAATTTAATCTGGCGCGAGTGCCGCAGCAGCCGACTATCTCGTCCGTTGGCGGCGGTAACGGCTGCATCCATTCTCCCGGAGGTTATCGCAATCTGGTCTGGCAGAGTCGAAGCAGCGCGCCAACACCCTGGACATTGACCTTTATCGCCGGGCTGGAAACCCTGTTTGATGAAGGCATTGAGACTCTGCCCGCATTGGTGCAAGGGTTGAATTCAGCAGCATTGTACGATCCGCAAGGTCAGCCCTGGCAGGAAGCAACGCTGCGGGACTTATCTGTATTCTGCTTCCCATTCCATGGCGCAGGGGGCGCGTAAAGCGGAGATGGTGCTCGATCCGACATCAAGCGGTTTTATCTTCAAGAAAAAAAACCAATCCGGCGTTAATTTTGATTGGGTGGAGTTAGGCATCCGCGGGGCTTACTGGATGCGGCTCTCGATCCCCTATCAAAAACGTTTTGGGCCCGGCGGCCCTTTCTGGATTGTCAGCATGGTCGTGCCGGAAGATAACGATAACTGCCGCGTTTTTTTCTGGCGTATTCGCCGTGTTACGGGCTGGCAGCGTGATATGTGGCGTTTTATGCACCGAAACCGTTTAGAGAAATTGCATTGGCCGTGCTGGAACAGGATCGCATCTTGCTGGAGAACCTGGTACCGGACGCGAACGATTATGAATACCTTTATCAATATGATGTTGGGCTCTCCCGCTTGCGCCGAATAATGCAAAAAACGGCAAAAGCACAGGTGGCAGAGCGGGAAACACAGCACGCGTTGCGATAATCGATTCAGACGCCGGGCGGGACTCTGATAGCGAACTGTAAATGGAAGATTACCCGTCGATCGCCTTATAGCATTGCTGCTGAATTTAACAATGGAAGGGTATCAGCGGTAATGATGAGTATTTCGGCAGCAAACAGTAATCAAACCAGTGCGGCCAATAGAGAAACCACAACCAGTGCCAAAACGGTCCGCATGAAGGATATCATGGCATTGAGAAAGGCCTTGAAATACGTTGAGAATCAGGTGACGACGTTTAATCGCGATTTGCGAAATCCTACATTCTGGCAGCGTCCTAATGCAAACAGTCTTATACCCGTCATTCCGCACCTGATTTTTCTTTTTTCGGGACTTGACGGTATTCTGAAGTTCTGAATTTATTACTGCTTTTTGCAGACCAATCAGCATGAGTACTCCCCACGTTACCATCCGTAAC